>CAJXJF010000087.1 GCA_913054475.1 uncultured Nitratifractor sp. | reverse complement strand
CCTTTTAGAGTTTTTATTTGCAAGCTTTGCCATCGATTGTAAAGATTATGAATCCAAGCAAAGGCCAAAGTGCTCTATTATCGCTCTGCTCTTTTTTGGAATCATAACATAATTTTATCTGTGGAGTGGGTGGTATGTCTTTGGGCACAGCAGTTCAATTCCAAGTACAAACAAAGAAAAGAGTCTGCAATGGCCTTTGTCTCGGATGAGTCGGAGAGTTTCTTGGGTGCGCATTGCATCCATGCTCAGGATGGATCTTTCGAGTTTGAGAGCTTCGAGTAGTTCTGGCAAGGCGGGGATTTCGTCGCTCTTGTCATCGACTTGGGTATGGGCGAGGGGCAGTTTTTGTTCGGGCAGAAAGAGAGAAACGATATGATGGGCCTTCTCGTTCATGGCCTTGTTGGTCGAGTCCTGCATCGTCTTGCCATCGATGGAAGCAACAGAATCTCTCACGGATGGTTCTTGGTGATCTTCGCCTCTCGATAGTCGGAAGTACCCGAAACGCCCCAAGCAGCGAACGCAGCTCTAAGATTGGGAAGCACCATAGCATATTCTTTTGTATGGCTTAGGGTTGAGCTACCCTGTTCACTATGAGGGCAGGTTGGATAGCTATCTGGAGTTATGATGTGATTATGCCCTACTTTGGATTGACACAAAAGATTGAACAGCCTCTTCCAAGGTGATGGGAAGCCTGTATGGACTCCGGCGACAATTCTGCGGCTAAAGTCGCAGGCCAAGATAGAGACAACGCTATCCGCGCTGGCGACTCCAGTTGCGTAAATAGAACTTACGAAGGCAATTAGTCTGGCTCAATCGAGCTTGATTCCCTCTTTGTGAATATATCTTCTGAGGAAGATATGTCCTCTTATGAATCTTCCGTAGATAAGTTCGAAGAGTATCGATATGAGGATGAACGAGATGAAGATTATCGCAGCCTGCGGATTGGAACTGTATGTATGAAAAATAAGAGTTACAAGAGCGAAGAGGGAGAGGATTATCGATACGGAGAGTATGGAGGCTCTGGCTCCTATCTCCTCTCTCAATCTGAAGGCGCTCAGATTGACCAGCAAAAAGATCAACAAAAACCCGGCACTGCCTATGATGGCTATGGAGTTCAGGTCTATACTGTTTGCCAGCAGGAGACTGAGCACGGTGGTATAGAGTGTACCCATGATCGGTACATCGTTCTTCTCTCTCATTAGATCCGCCGGAAGCTGTCCCTCTTTGGCTATGATGTATCCGAGCCTAGAATTGCCGTAGATGGTGGCGTTTATCGCCGAAAAGGTCGATAGCAGTGCCGCTATCGAAACGATAGTGAAACCGAATTTTCCAAGAGATGGTTCGGCGGCTATCGCGAGGGCGTAATCTTTCGCTTTCATCAAATCCTCTTCCGAAACACTGCCTACTGTAATTATTGAGATAAGTAGATAGAGCACAATCACACTGACAACGGAAATATAGAAGGCCGCAGGCAGATTCTTTTCGGGCTCTTCGATATCTTCGGCGGAGTTGGATATAAGCTCGAAACCCTCATATGCCACGAAGATAATCATACCGGCATTTACGATGGAGAGTACGCTTCCCCAGTTTTCGGGAGAGAGTCTCTCCATATCCACGAATGGAGCGGCGGCGACTATTACGAGAACGAGAAGCGAGACTTTCAATAGCACTATGAAGCTCTCAGACCTAGCTACGAGAGTGGCGCTGTAGAAGTTCAAAATCGCAGGAACGACGATAGCGAAGCTGATAAGGATATGGTGCAGATAGGGTATAGACTCCTTGAAAAAGTTGGCGCCATAGTATGCGAAGGCGGTGGCGTAGAGGGATATGGTCACCAGATAGCTCAGCCAGAGCATGAGATTGATCGAGCCTGAGAGTACATTGTCTCCGAAAGCTCTGTCGACGAAGGTGACGGTACCCCCTTCGCTGCGATAGCTCACCGAGAGTTTGACATAGGAGTATGCTGTACTCAGAGCTACGAGACCGGCTATGAGAAAAGCCACCGCCGTAGCCCCGTGAGCCAGAGAGACCGCTTCTCCCAAAACGGCGAATATACCTCCGCCCACCATTCCGCCTATCCCTATGCAAATGGCTCCGAACAGACCCATCTTCGCATCTTTTTTCATATTGTCATTACCTTTGAAAAAACATTTTCGCTCATATTGCCTCCATCTCTATGCAGTTCGCATCGTAGCGAAATGGTTGCCAAGAGAGTTAATGCTACTACAATATTGCATAATGGAGGGTGAACTAATATCTTTTTTGTGAAGGTTGTGATAGTATTGAAAATTCGAGTAGTTAGCGCTACTGTAAAAGGAGGAGGAGATGAGAAGGGTTATCTTCAGGATTTTGTTGTTTTGGTTTATGCTGGCGAATACAATCTGGGCCCAACTGCCTACACGGGAGAATGTAACCGAACTCTATGTCG
>CAJXJF010000086.1 GCA_913054475.1 uncultured Nitratifractor sp. | reverse complement strand
CTACGGGTAGTCTCTTCATCTGCTCTCCTTGTGTGGAGTTTGCACGATTATAGCATAAGGAAGCATTCGGATATTTTCACTTAAACAATGGAGATAGCAAGTGATAATGGTAGGCTATTCCCATCTCCTCTATATCGTTCGGAGATATTAGGAGCTATAGTGATACTCTTCTAATCTTTGGACATCCTCAAGCCACTTGGAGTTCGGACTGCGGATTGAGGATACCATCTTGGCCTCGAAGCGGCTTTCGCACTATCGATAGTCTCCGCAACTCCATCGGATACGGAAAAGTGTTTCGATATAATGACACAAATGGTAAAAAGTGACAGAGAGGTCCGAGTATGGTTTTGATGATAGACAACTACGATAGTTTCACCTACAATATAGTGCAGTATTGTCTCGAATTGGGGGCGAATCTCAAGGTGATTCGCAACGACGAGTTGAGTGCAGATGAGATAGAGTCCCTCGAGCCAGAGAAGATAATACTCTCTCCCGGCCCCTCTACTCCAGATGATGCTGGAGTGACACTGGAGGTGATAGAGAGATTTGCAGGCAGGCATCCGATACTCGGTATCTGTCTGGGGCACCAGAGTATCGCACAGGCTTTCGGAGGCAGGATCGTAAGGGCCAAAAATATGATGCACGGCAAAACCTCTATGATCGAAGTTACCGGAGAGAATCCCATATTTGCAGGGATTCCCAAGAGATTCAGGGCCACGAGATACCACTCTCTCGTAGTGGAGCCCGAATCTCTGCCCGGGAGTGTCGAAACGGTGGCGTACAGTATGGACGACGGAGAGATTATGGCAATCAAAATTGCCGATATGGATATATATGGCATACAGTTTCATCCAGAATCCATCATGAGCGAATATGGACACGAGATGCTCGACAACTTCCTCAAACTATGAATAACGACTTATCCGTATGAGAGTGCAATTCACATATAGTGGTGAATATCCGAAGCTATATTTCGCATTTTTCCTCTATATCTCTCTGGCCCTCTACAATATGATGACTACCCCCATCCTGCCGGCGGAGGCTAGGATATTCTACTCACCCGTTCACGATATCAGCACTTTCGCGGCACATATCTTCTACCCTCTTCTACCGGGTGCACTGGGTTTGAGACTCCCCTTTTTTCTGATATCCACACTCAATCTCTTTCTCTACTTCAGGATTCTGAGATTTTTTTTCGACAAAAGCGAAGACAGAATCGAGGCTTTTTTCCTCTATCTGCTTCTTCCAGGTGTAGTGGCCTCTTTCGTATTGGCAAGCAGTGCACCCATTGCGATATTTTCCGTACTCGCCTTCTATCTCTCGTACCGAAAGGGGAGCATAACTCTTCAGACACTCTCTCTCCTTCCCGCACTCTTTAGCGATACGGCATCTTTCTCCCTCTATCTGGCAATCTTCATCTACACCTACAAGAAAGGGGAGAGTAAAACAGCCATACTCTCGGCCATTTTTCTGATACTCTCGCTCCTTATGGGCAACTACAGCTTCTCCGGCAGACCCAAGGGGCATCTCGTCGAACTTCTCGGACTCTATGCGGCGGTATTCTCTCCCCTGCTCTTCATCTACTACTTCTACTCCCTCTACAGGGGATGGCTCGAAGGCAGAAGAGACCTGCTGCGCTGTATAGCATTCGTCTCGCTCGCACTCTCCATGCTGCTCTCGATAAGACAGAAAATCCACATTATAGATTTTTCACCCTATATCATCCCTGGAATCTTCATAGCTTTGATGCAGCTACATTCGAGTCTGAGAATTAGAATGAGGCGCTACCGCAAAGGGTACAGAGCAGCCGCATCGATAGTTGTCGGAATCATGTTTCTAAGCTCGATGCTTCTTCTTCTGCACCGCCCCATCTACAGGCTTCTGGGTAATCCGGAGAACTTTTTCCTCTCATCCATATACAGACCCTACGATTTGGCAGAGTCTTTGCGTCGCAATGGAGTCGGCTGCTACGACCCGGACAAGTTGGAGAAAAGATACCACAAAATCATGAGATTCTACGCAATACCCAAGTGTGCGGAAGGAAAAAGATAAAAACCTCAACTTGCAATATCCCAAATCCAAGACAAGAATTTCTCTGATTCCGGCGGTGGGCTTCGCCTCCATAGGATACTTTGCATAGCCTCCCTATGTACAAAATATCTTTGCACCTCGCTTCAGCGGCCTACGACTATTCTCCTTGCTCCCCAAAGGAGTCGGAGGCTTCACTCCACACAATGGAGAATAACGAGACTTTGGTTCTATCAAAAGTCATTCACAAAATGAAATCACAGTGTCAGTTCCAACCGAGGAGAAACAATAACGAACTTGCAATCTCGATGACTAAGGATTGAGCCATGATACAGACTCCTCCAAGACATTGGTAGAGCTGATTTTTCGTTTGTCGATTTGGGGGAAGTGCTAAAACTGCAAAGAGTCTT
>CAJXJF010000085.1 GCA_913054475.1 uncultured Nitratifractor sp. | reverse complement strand
ATGGGCATTTGCCCAATTTCAAAAAGTTGGAGAATCTTTCTGAAGTGTAGTTTAGGAATCAAAAGTAATATACGGCATCTCTTTCGAAAGGGTTGCAAAAATCTCCCATCTCTATAGCCTTCTCTCTACACTCCGCACACTGGGCGTAGAGTCTTACCGAATCTTCGTCTCTATCTATGATATCGGCTATCTTGCGTTTGAGTCTCTCCAACTCCTTGCCGTTTTTGAAATAGATTTCGAAAAGAGAGTTTTGTACTCTCATACCTTCGGCTTCGAGCAGGTCACTCAACTCTCTTCGCCGTTTGGAGTCGCTTATGTCGTAAGCCACCACATATACAGGCATCAATATCTCCCTACAAATGCGTTGTATCTCTTCGCTTCCTCTATATGAGAGGCCAGTCTATATGCCTGTGTGGCTATTACATTGTCGAGTCTGACTCTATTTTTGCGATATTTTGTATATGAGCCGAGCCTCTCTATGATATTTTTCGAAATCAGACGGCGTGATTCTACGGTCAACTTTCCATCATCGTCCACTTCTATCGGCTCGTCTCTGTTGAACATGGAAAAGATACTCCTATCCACGACAAAGGTTCTAAACTCCTCTACCATATCGAAGACCAGAGTCGGCTTTTTACCATCTCCTGAGTGCAGGAAAGATATATGTAGAGACAATCCCGCATCCACGAGAGCCCTCGTCACCTCTGTGTAGAGTATGGCGTATCCATAGTTCAGAGCGCTATTTACAGGGTCTTTCGCTCCGCGAGTCACTCTACCTCCGAAGTCGATATGCTCTTTGGAGATGATCGAAAGAGCATCCCAATAGAGAGCGGATGCGCTCCCCTCCAGCCCCATCAACATCTCTTTGTCTCCGGCAGTGGCGATCTTTTTTTCTATAGCTTTGATTTTGCCTATATGATAAGATGCATCGTTATGATGCTTGTCGAGATATTTCAGGTAGTTTCTCTGATTTTTTATCTTTGCGTGGACGAATTTCTTGGCTAGGACGAGAGCGCATTCGGGCTCGAGTGAACACTCGAGTTGTTTTTCGTATCTTTTGGAGTATGCACTGCTGTAACTGTACAAAGTAGCATATGGCTTGCTCTCGCTATCTATGAAATCTATAGCTATATCTCTCTGGCTGCACTCGTATATCAGAGCTCCGCTCAGAGATATCGATCTGTTTTGTACTATTATCCTTCTGCACTCCTTTTTGGGAATGCTCTGGATAACTTTTCCAGATTTTTTGAGGCTTATTCTGCCTTTGCTTACTCCGATGCGTATGCCATATCCATCCGCCACTATTACAGACGATGAAGCCATTTTTCTCGCTATCTTTTCCCGTTTTTTTCCTAGGGCTCTTTTGCTCTCTTCGGAATCTCTATCGACACTTTTGGCTATATTTTTGGCCCTATCGACGATATCGGAGACGAAACTATCTATATCCGACGCACTCATGGGCGTGAGTGGCTTCAATGGCGAGACTATGGGTCTGGCCTCTTTTTTGAATCTGATTTCACCATCTCGGAAGGCTCTGGCTACTCTCCTGCTCACACTGTCTATCAAAGCGTGTTCGAGATGGGCGAATTGTGGACTCTTGGAATCGATTATTTTCAGATAGTATCTCTCCAGACCTTCGACGAATTGGGATACCTCCGAGATATAGTGCTCCAGACTCCAACTCTTTTTGTTCAGGGCATAGAGCTTGGATATCTTCTTTTGCAGTCTTTCGTTGTCTATGAGCAGATGATTTTCATGAAATCTAACTCCGAGAAATGTAAACCCCTCTCTATCTACATGGGCTTTGTAACTCTTTTTCTCTTCGAGTTTCAGTCCGAGCTCTTCAACTATCCACTTTTGCAGAGTATCCACCGCTCCATCGAGAGTTTCGTTATGTTTGAAAAAGAGAGTGAAATCGTCTGCGAATCTGACAAACTCTATATTGTGTCTCTCCAGCCATCTATCCATCTCGTCGAGATAGATATTGCTCAGTAGAGGAGAGAGAGGGTCACCCTGATGTACCCCTTCTTTATGCTCCAGATAATCGAATGAGTCGAAGACCCCATTTTCCAGAAATATCGATATGAGTTTAGCGATTCTCTCATCGGAGATATGTTGCGAGAGTCTCTCTATCAATCTCTCATGTTCTATTGTTTCGAAAAAGTCGTCTATATCGCTTCGATAGACGACTCTATAACCTCTTCGGAGTATATCCCGACATCTGTTTATGGCCCTGAGAGCCCCTTTGCCGGTCCTGTATCCGTAGCTTCTATCGCTAAAAAGGGGGTCGAAATAGTCCGATAGTGCCATAGCGAGGGCCTTCTGTACTATTTTGTCCCTGACCGACGAGATACCCAAAGCCCTCTTCTCTCCATCGCTTTTGGGTATCTCTATCCTCTCCATTGGCATGGGCGTGTAACTCCCCCCGACGAGTTCGGAAGAAAGAAGCTCTATCTTCTCGGGACTGTCGATATAACTCTGCAGACTCTCTTTGTCTATCCCGACGGCACGGGATTCTATACTCTGTGCCGCTTCGAGAAGTTTTCGCGAAGAGAGAATATGTTCTATCGTAGCTGTAAACATGTTTGTCTATCCTCAAAACAGTAGCCATCCGCGAGACGAGCGACTCTCTCCTTGCGAATGCTTTTTGGATTTTTCGGGATACTCTCCCCTCTCTCGGATTTGCCGATATCCCCCACCTCTTCTTTTCAAACGGGTCCATATTTGTGATTATAGCCAATAAACGGGACTGAAGTCACCGCCCCGAAACGGCGACAACTCTTTTCTCGTTCCCACTGTTTTCGGTGGGAATGTATACGAGAGCATGAACTACCAAAACATATCTTGACGATGGTAAGGTTATATGAACTCCAACACTAAATCCGCGACTAAAGTCGCGGCCCCAAAACAGAGGAATCTATGGGGCGGCGACTTTAGTCGCCGGTAAAACCTTATATGCA
>CAJXJF010000084.1 GCA_913054475.1 uncultured Nitratifractor sp. | reverse complement strand
AAGTGAAGCGCAGATGATATTGGCGGAGATGGAGGAGGCTCTGGACGAAAAGAGCCTCAAAGAGATCGAAAAGAGAACGGGAGGTATGTTGTGAGTATAGCTTTTCTCTTTTCGATCTTTTTCACACTCCTGCTCATAGGGACTCCGATAGCCGTCTGCCTGGGGGCTTCGACCTTTCTGACTCTCGTACTCTTCACCCACATATCTCCGATAGAGGTCTCCTCCATGCTCTTCGAAAAGCTGGAGGCCTATTCGCTTATGGCCATACCTATGTTCATACTGGCGGGCTCTCTTCTCTCCAAAGGCTCCAGCGCGCACAGAATTATCGAATTCGCCAAGTCCATAGTGGGTCATCTGCCCGGAGGATTGCCGATGGCGGCCATCTTCGCCAGTATCATCTTCGCCGCCGTAAGCGGCAGCTCCCCTGCCACCGTAGTGGCGATAGGCTCGATAATGTTTACCGCGATAGAGGATGCCGGATATCCCAAACGCTACGCCATCGGAACGGTAGCCACAGCCGGCAGTCTCGGCATACTCATCCCCCCATCCATAGTGATGATTGTCTATGGTGTGACCGCCGAACAGAGTATAGGCAAACTCTTTATCGCCGGTATTGTGCCCGGTATCATGATAGGAGCCATGATGATGGCCGTCACCTACATCGGAGCCAGAAGACTCGGTTTCGAAAAAAGCGCACCCGCAGCTGTGTCCGAGAGATTTGCCAAGATGCGAGACGCCTCATGGGCTCTTATGACCATATTCATAGTGATAGGAGGGATATACGGAGGTATCTTCACGCCTACCGAAGCGGCGGCCGTAGCGGCTGTCTGGGCCTTTTTCGTATCTCTTTTCATATACAGGGATATCAGCTTCAGAGAACTGCCGGCCATCTTCCTCGACGCTGCAAAAACTTCGGCGATGATAATGTTCATAATAGCCAACGCCATGCTCTTCGCGCACTTTCTCACACTGGAGAATGTACCGCAGATGATCACCGGCTTTTTGACCGATATGCATGTGGGCCCTCTTCTCTTTCTCCTCTTCGTAAACATACTGCTCTTTTTCGCCGGAGATTTTATGGAACCGAGTGCTATAATAATGATAATGGTACCTTTGTTGTTGCCGGTAGCTATGGATCTGGGAATAGATCCTATTCATTTCGGAATTGTCGTTACAATAAATATGGAACTTGGAATGATAACTCCACCGATTGGCTTGAATCTGTTTGTAACGAGTGGAATAACCTCGGTCGATCTGAAAAATGTCATTATCTACTCTTTGCCATGGAGTCTAACCATTCTCGCCGGGCTGTTGATGGTGACATACTTTCCACAGATAGCTCTCTGGCTCCCGAATTTGATGTACGCCGACTGAGTAAGGAGAAGAAGTATGATAAGTATGGCCAACCTTTTCAAGCTCAAAGACCACAAAAGCGTCGAACTCTCCGTTTTGGAAGAGCTTTTCGCAATGGAACGAAGCACGCTGATAACTCTGATCTTGCTCGAGACGATTCTACTGTATATTCTGGTTCCAATTCTCGGCAACAGCATCATAGCTTGGTATGGAATCACGATATCTCTGTCGTTATGGAGGTTATACAACGCATACGACTACAAAAACCATCCCGAACGCAACAGTCCCAAAATATGGCACGAAAAGTTCGTCGTACAGGTATGGCTTACCGCTTTGCTCTTTTCGATATTGGCCATCTTTTCCATGCCGAATCTCGATAGCTACTACCAACTGTTCATCTTCATAGTACTTGTCGGTATCAGTAGCGGCGCAGTAAAGGCACTATCGGCCGATCACAGGACAGCCATATGGTATCTCATCATCATGCTCTTTCCGTTGATGGTAGAGATGTTGTTGCTGATGAGGAAAGATACCTACATTCTGGCCTTCCTCGTAGTGATATACTTTTTCACTCAGATGAGCATGATTCTCAATTCATACGAGAGAAGTATGCAACTCAAGGCGAAAGAGAGGGAGATCGCCATAGCAAAAGCCAAACTTCATGAAAAGCAAGAGATTGTCCAGCGCTTTTTCGAGCAGGCTTCCGATGCACTTTTTTCATATGACAAAAACTTGAAACTGCTCGATTGCAACGACTCCTTTCTCAATCTCCTGAAGATGAAAAAAGAGGAGATCATAGGAAAGAATCTCGGCAATCTGCCTCTTGACAAATTAGCCGGCATAGCCGGCAAAACCCTCCAAAGGAGCAGGAAGATATACAGGGGGACTTTCAGAACAGCCGGTGCAGAAGAGCTGTGGATAGAGGCGAAGTTTTCAACCATCCTCAACGAAAACGGTGAAGTCAGCGGCGGAATAGCTCTGATAGAAGACAAGACCAGAGAGCAACGAACCAGAGAAGAGCTGGAGTACCTAGTCTCGCACGACCCTCTTACATCGGTCTCGAACAAAAGAGGCTTTCAGCAATATATGGGCGAACTCATAAAGAAAGAGAGACACAAAAACCACTATTCACTTCTACTATATCTCGATCTTAAAAACCTGAAAAAGATCAACGACACCTACGGTCACGAAACAGGCAACTGGGTATTGATAGAGACTGGAATGAGACTCAAAAGGAGTATCGATACATATTGCAATGTCAGTAGATTCGGCGGAGATGAATTCTCCATCGTGATACCTTTTGTGGCCACTACGAAAAAAGAGTTGTATGACGAAACGAACAAAAGAGTGGCGATGATAGAAGAGCTCTTCTCGGAGCCTTTCGGTATAGAAAAATTTACATTCGAAATCGGATACGATATGGGAATAGTCCCGATAAAACCGGGAAGCAAAAATATCGAAACAATACTACAACAGGCGGGGATATCTCTGCTCGAAGCCAAAAAATCGAAAAAATCCGACATATCGATATACAACGACTCTATCGGAGAGAAATACAAAAAAATATATATGATGCAAGAAGATTTGCAAAAAGCGCTCAAGGAGAAGAGATTGGAGTTGTTCTTCCAACCTGTATTCTCGAAGGGTGGACGAAAACTCCGCTGTGCAGAGGCGCTATTGCGATGGAATCACCCGACAAAAGGGCAAATCACTCCGGATGATTTTCTAAACATCGCTTCTGGCTCCGGTATAATGAGAGAGATAGACGATTGGGTATTCGAAGAGTGTTGCAAAACGATAGCACGGTGGAAAGAGAGAGATATTTTCAAAATAGAAAATATCTCTATAAATATGAATCTCAAAAAACTACTGGATAAAAATTCAGTCATTCACTTCGCTGAGGTTATGAAAAAATATCGAGTCGCCAAAAATGAAATAGTATTCGAAATAGACGAGAGTCTTCTAACGGAGAATTTCGATGTTTTATACAGTAGTCTCGAAAATCTCGAGAAAGAGGGCTTTTTGTGCGCCATCGACAATTTCGGAAGCAACTATACGATTTTACCCTCGTTGAGAAAGCTATCGTTCCATCTCCTGAAGATCGACAGATATTTCATAGACAATCTCAACGAAGGATTGGAAAATATATTCTTCACTCGAATGATAATCGAAATGGGAAAAAAATTCAACTACGATATCGTAGCCAAAGGGGTGGAAAATAGGAAACAGGAGACAATACTCAAATCGATCGATCCCGATATCATGTTTCAGGGAGAGTTGAAAGAGGCTGCAATGAGCGAAAAGAACTTCATAGAGAGATACCTTGCATAAAGGAGGGTTTTTGCCCGGCATCAAAGAGCTTGCGGAAAAATTGGCGCTCGCTTCGATACTGCTCGTATTGTTCATCACATACATTCTCGACTCCCAAGAGCAAAAGAGGAAGGATGAGAGC
>CAJXJF010000083.1 GCA_913054475.1 uncultured Nitratifractor sp. | reverse complement strand
AAGGATTTTGATACGACTGCATGGGGTAGTAAAATAAAAATAGACAAGGTACTGGAGCTAACAATCAAGGCTCTTGGAAATGTTGACCTTATTAATAGTACAAGTAGTATTGGTAAAAACTCTTCCTCCTTGACAGTAGATGCGTCTTCTGTTAATGGTACTTTCAAAATGACTGCAAAGACCTATGCGGCTGGGAATGCCTCGGTGGATATTAAAGGATCTCACCTCAAAGCTAATACTATAACTATTGGTAAGGGACATAATGATATTAAAGTAGTCGGAGGAATTAGCAATGATACGATTACTCTAAAACAGAATTTTACCAAGGATAATAGCATTTCGATGAACATTGATCTTGGTACAGTTAGTACTACCGATACAGTAGCATTTAGTAAAACAGCTGCCGTGGATATCTCCAATGGTACAGTGGTATTCAGCGGTGTAGATAAAATTGACAATGGAACTAAAAACCTTACGATGAATGCCTCGTCCATAAGCGGACAGAAATTAAAATTGACAGTTAATACCGCAATACTTAAAGGCACCAATGGAAGCGATACGATCGATCTGACGAAAGTTTCTGGTCCGACAACTGCGCAAAAAGTCATTGGAGGTAAGGGTTCGGATACTATCAAGCTTAATAGTGGCACAGCAGTTAACGATAAGATTGTTCTCGATTCACCCTTCTCGGCAGCCGATACTATCAAAGACTTCGACGCTACAAAAGACAAGCTGATAATCGATCTCAAGCCTGGGAATGGAGCGAACAATAAGCTTGGTGCTTTGAATACTGTGAATGCTCAGTTGCTCAAGTCTAATAAAAGTGTAAGAATACTAACTAAAAGCGCTAATGGTACTGCAACTAAACTTATAAGCAAAACAGTACTAACAGGAACACCAACTTCTTTTACTGCTAAGATGCTCTTTTCGGCTAATACTTTGAAGCTAAGTGCAAGTTCCAAGAAAATTACTGCAGGTTCGAAAAATTGGAGTGGTTCAAATAAAAATGCATTACTATTCTTCTATGACAAAGATGATCACAAGTTGGTTGAATACAATGTCTCTGCCAACGCTAGTAAGAAGATCAGTCTGAAGTCAACTCATACCATCGCTACTCTAAAAGATCTTAGCGGCACTTTTGCAAAAACAGATATACAGATAGTCTAAACACGACACTGCGTGGGGCGCGCTGCCCTGCGCTCTCTTAGAGCTCACCAAGAGTCAGGATATAGAGCGCAATCAGACTCAAATCTATCGTAAGATCCGCAAAATTGAAAATAGCGAAATCAAAACCACAATGCCAATAGATATAGTCAACCACAGCGGCTGTGCTGAATCTGTCGTAGAGATTGGAGATAGCAGCAGCGAGGAGAGCTCCCGAAGAGATAGGATGCACCCTGATGAGATTTTTGGCAAATAGATAATAGGCCATCGCCGAGATGAGTAGAGCTTGAATCCATTTGAGATACTCACCGAGGAAGGCGAACATGCTAAAAGCCACACCCCTGTTGAGATGCAACTGTAGAGATATACAGCGACTCTGCCACTCGTAGCCCTGCAAAAAGAGCTCCTTTATCCCCTGATCTATCAAAAAGACGCCACTACCGATGCCAAGAAATAGAAATATACTCCTCACTACGAGAGCTCCTTTTCGAAATATGCCACGACCCTCTTCATCATCTCATCTATCTTCCGAGGATCTCTGCCTTCGAGTAGCAACCTTATCTTGTTTTCCGTTCCCGAATAGCGGAAAAGATATCTAAGATCCGCCCCCTCTATCTCTTTGCGCAACTCTTCGAAACCATCGAGGCTCGAGAGCTCTTTTTTGGAAGATACATTCAGATTGACCAGCCTCTGCGGATAACAGTCGAAAGGATTGAAAGCCTCGCTCGCCCTCTTGCCACTCTCTACCATATAGGCCAAAGCCTGAAGTGCGCTCGATATACCGTCTCCCGTTTTGGCGAAGTCGCTAAAAATGATATGCCCACTCTGCTCACCACCGAAATTGAGCCCCTTCTTTCGCATCAGCTCCACCACATTCTTGTCTCCGACCGCACTTCTATAAAGAGCGATAGAGTGGCTCTTTAGATAGTCATCCAGAGCGTAGTTGCTCATTACCGTCGAGACCGCCCCATCGCCCTCGAGCAGTGCCCTGCTTTTGAGATAGACAGCAAGCACACCAAGCAGCTTGTCGCCATCGACGACACTGCCCCTCTCATCCACCATCACCAGCCTATCGGCATCACCATCGAGAGCTATACCGATATCGGCCCTGTAGCGCAAGACCTCCGCCGCAAGCGAAGAGGGGTGCATAGCACCACAACCCTCGTTGATATTGAAACCATCGGGCTCGTCGCAAAATAGAACCACATCGGCACCAAGCTCCGAGAGGATAGTGGGAGCCACCCTATAGCCCGCACCGTTGGCACAATCGACCACCACCCTGATACCCGAGAGTGTCAGCTTTTTGGGAAAGGAGTTTTTTATATGCACGATATAGCGACCTATCACATCGTCTATCCGTTTCGACTTGCCAATCTCGCGCCCCCTCTTCTGCCGAGAATCTATGAGCTTGCGCTCCGAATATATCCTCTCTATCTCGAGCTCCACCTCTCTGCTTAGCTTGCTCCCCTCCGCATCGAAGAACTTTATACCGTTGTCGTAGTATGGGTTGTGGCTGGCCGATATCATGATACCGGCATCGCATCTCATATCTTCGGTCAAAAAGGCTACCGCCGGAGTGGGCATAGGCCCTATCTGCACCACATCGTAACCCACAGCCGTCAAGCCCGCCACTATGGCATTCTCTATCATATAGCCGCTTCGCCTCGTATCTTTGCCCACGAGAATCTTGTTGGTTTTCGCCTGAGGGCGGAAATAGATACCCGTCGCCATAGCCAGCTGCAACGCAGCCGCGGCGCTCACCTTCTCTCCGGCCATACCCCTCACACCGTCTGTACCGAAAAGTTTCACTTATGCTCCTTTGTGCTTGAATAGCGCCTATTTTACCCAAAAGTGACAAAAACGAGACAAAAGAGCTATACACTAATGAAAAATTAATATATTTATCTGTATGATTCGCCAATCGATACAAACAAGCAAGAAGGAAACGAAGAAGATGGCAAATCACAAGTCGGCTAAAAAGCGTATCAGGCAGACAGAAAAAAAGAGAGAGAGAAACCGCTACTACAGAACGAGGATGAAAAACATAATCAAGGCAGTGAGAGTGGCGGCAGAGAGTGGCGAGAAAGAGAAGGCGATAGAGGCCTTTAAGATAGCCAATAGAGAGCTCCACCACTTCGTGAGTAAAGGCTTCCTCAAGAAGCAGACAGCATCGCGCAAAGTGAGCAGACTACACAAACTAATCAACAGTATAGACGAAGAGTGATTCTCCCCATTCGCCCCGAAGGCTCGAAAGCCTGTCGAGCCGCCCTCTCCGGCGGCCCTTTGAAACTATGATATTTATTTGACAAGCAGGATTTTGCAATATGTTCAAAGAGAGACTTCTTCCCTTTATCGAAAGATACGAAGAGATAAACAGACTACTGAGCTCTCCCGATATATCGAGCGATATCGCCAAAATGACCGAGCTGAGCAAAGAGCAGTCGTCCATCTGTGAGCTCGTGGAGAGAGCTAGAGAGTATATATCTACGATGGAGGCGATAGAGGAGAATAGAGAGTTGCTCGCAGACGAGGAGCTGGGGGAGCTCGCGAGAGAGGAGCTGGCGCAGCTGGAGCCGAAACTTCCACTCCTCGAAGAGGAGATAAAGGTTCTGATGATTCCCAAAGACCCCAACGACGAGAAGAATATCTATCTCGAACTAAGAGCGGGCACAGGTGGAGACGAGAGTGCGCTCTTCGTGGAGGATATCTTCAGGATGTATCTACGCTTCGCCGAGAGAGAGGGCTGGAAGGTCGAGATAATCAGCTCTTCCGAAGGTACCGCAGGTGGATACAAGGAGCTCATCGCCCTCGTAAAGGGCAAGAGGGTATATAGCAAACTCAAATTCGAAGCCGGTACACACAGGGTACAGAGGGTACCAGAGACCGAAACACAAGGAAGAGTCCACACTTCGGCCATAACCGTGGCGGTGATACCCGAAGCGGAGGATGTGGAGATAGATATAAAAGCCAACGAGATAAAGATGGATGTATATCGCTCGAGCGGCTGCGGGGGACAGTCGGTAAACACGACCGATTCGGCCGTGAGACTCACACACATCCCTACCGGCATTGTAGTGGCGATACAGGATGAAAAGTCTCAACACAAAAATAGAGACAAGGCGATGAAAGTCCTCAAAGCCAGAGTCTATGAAGCCCGGATGCAAGAGCAGCTGGCACAGACCTCTGCACAGAGGAAGCTACAGGTAGGCTCAGGAGACAGAAGCGAAAAGATAAGAACCTACAACTACCCCCAAAACAGAATCACCGACCACCGCATAGGATTGACAATCTACGCGCTCGACGATGTTATGAGCAACGGCACTCTCGAAAAAGTCATCGACCCACTTATCGCCCACTATCAGGCCGAAGCCATAAAAGAGGCGGGACTCTAAACATAACCGCGACAACCCTCCAAGAGCATCGAGATGCCGAAATCGAACGGCGACTAAAGTCGCCGCCCCATAGAGTTTAAATTCACCTCGACCATCTGGGGC
>CAJXJF010000082.1 GCA_913054475.1 uncultured Nitratifractor sp. | reverse complement strand
CCTCTTTTTGCTCTCTTGTAGCCACCATTTGAGCATAGATAGAAGCGGTTCCTCCTTTGCTACGAATCTAGTAAAATTCTTCTGGAAATTTCACTATCGTTCTTCATGGATAGGCTTCCTTTCTTTTTGCGTTGGGAAGTCTATCTCGAAATTGTGAACTTAAGTATATACTATCGAATCCTAACCATATCGAAATATTCGCTAACTTTTAAATATTGATTGAATTTCGCTTGATTATATGTTGGTGGAGGTGAGGGGAATCGAACCCCTGTCCTGAAACAGCAGGCGCTGTGACTCTACATGTTTAGACGGTATCGTTATATTCTCGTTCCGCCTCGCACGATACCCAGAGCTGCGCGGAACCAGTCCCTCGATTCATCGACGGTTGGGACGCACCGCCGATATAGCCGTCGTTTGTCGATGCCTCGAATCCGGTTGAGACGGCGTTACCGGTGAGACAGCCCCAAAAAGGGTTATACTTACGCTACGGCGTAAGCGGGGCGATAATCTGTATTGTTTGCGTTTGTTTTGTGTTTGGACTTGATTACGGAGTGGTCCGCTCCGACATGCACACAGCTCCGACTGCTCCAGTCGAAACCAAGTCACCCCCTTTAAAGGGAGCCAAACCTTTTTGCGGTTGTATGGCCGAATGATAGCGGACTGAGTCGGGGATGTCAAGCTACCCTACTTGCATCTACTGCGCACTCTATAAATCCAGAGGGTCGGCCTCCCAGAAGAAATCTATCCAGCCCTTTGCCTCCTTTACGGAGTAGTCGGGTTGCACGGAGGCTTCCTTTTTGTAGAAAATGGATGCGAGAGCGAACTCCTTGTCGGGGTATCTACCGCGAAGAAGAGCCATGACGGCCTCTACCGTATCCCCACTGTCGATAATATCGTCTATGACGAGTATCCTCTTCGCATCTTCGAGTTGCGGTATGTTGAATATCTCCAGGGAGTCAAGTCTTCTCGTGTCGTCATAGTGAATGGCATTGAGCGTAAAAAGCCTGCGAGTGTCGAGGGCTTCGGCGAGGAAAAGCCCCGGAAGCATTCCTCCTCTTGCAATACTCAGGAGAGTATCGGCGCGAAAGGGTTCTATCCTCTTTTTCAGGGTGGAGATATCCTCTTTGAACTCATCGTACGAGTAGTAGTATCTGTGCATGATTATTCGACCCTCCATGAATCTTTTGTCAGAAGCCTTTCGCCGTCGTAAAGTCTCAGCTCGAAGAGCTCCCCTTCGCTGTAGCTACCCACACCCCTGGGCGTACCCGTCATCACGATATCCCCATCTTCGAAACTCATGAAGCCGGCTACCTCCCTGACTATCTCGTGAGGTTTGTATATCATCAGGGAATACTCTCCCCTCTGTCTGCTTCTGCCGTCTATCCTCAGTTCGAAAGCGATATTCTCCATACTCCCCTCGAAATGGACGAAGGGGGTCATGATGGCCGAACCGTCGAAAGCTTTGGCCCTCTCCCACGGCAGCCCCTTCTCCTTGAGGTATCTCTGTGTGTCGGACAAGGTGAGGTCGAGTCCCACCCCCAAAGCCACTATCTCTCCATTTTCGATCAAAAGGCAGAGTTCCGCTTCGAATCTGGTATCCCGGGAAAAATATCTCAATCTATCGCTCAGGGCGGAGTTGGGTTTGTTGAATACGACCATATTTTCCGGTATTTCGTTGCCAAGTTCCTCGATATGCTCTACATAGTTTCTGCCTATACAGACTATTTTGGAGGGGGATACCTTACGCTCCCCATAGACTACCTTTTTCATACTCTTTCTCCCCTCTTTGAAAGGCTATGAGCGATTATACAACAACTTGGGTGGCTATATCCGCTCGCACGGAGGCGAAAAGGAGTGAAATATTGTCAAATTCTTTGGGTAATATTACATAGATTTTATAGGCATGGAGAATCGGATGCAAAAGTATTACAATCAACTCACGATAAAGGTGAAGGAGAGTCTAATCGAGCCGCTCGCGGATTTCGTGGCGACTATCAGCGATGAAGCCTTGGAGATAGGAAGCGACAGAATTATTCTCAGAAGCGAAGATGAGTTGGAGTATGTGATAGATAGGCTCGAGGAGCTCAACTCCTCTCTGGATAGAAAGATGAATATCTCCTACGAGATGCAGAAGATGGAGAATGTGGACTGGATAGAGAGTTACAAACAGTCGATTTCACCCATAGAGGCGGGGAACTTCCATATACATCCGCAGTGGCATGAAGCCAAAGAGGGTAGGATAAACATATTGATCAATCCCGCTCTGGCTTTTGGTTCGGGGCACCATGCCACTACATATTCGTGTCTGTTGGCGATTGAGGAGTGTGTAAATAGAGGAAAGAGAGTACTGGATGTGGGATGTGGCAGCGGAATATTGGCGTTGGCGGCCAGAAAACTCGGCGCGGAGGTGGAGCTTTGCGATACAGACCCTCTTGCGATCGAGAGTGCGAGAGAGAATTTCGCACTCAACGGCGAGGAGTATGCAAGAATATGGGAGGGGTCGGTCTCGGGTAGCGACGGGAAATACGATGTGATAGTGGCCAATATCATAGCCGATGTACTCAGGGCAATAGCGCTCCAGCTCAAAGAGAGAGTCGCAGAGGGCGGATACCTCATACTTTCAGGAATTTTAGATAAAAAAGAGTCTATAGTTACAGATTCATTCAAAGACCTTCATCCCGTAAAGAGAATAGCGAGAGATGAATGGGTGACACTCATATATAAAAAGGATGCCGATGGCTCAGCAGAACAACAACGATAACGACAACAAGAATTTTTTCAACGACAATCCGCTACTGGCGTTCGCCATATTTTCGATAGTGGTAATATTGATATTCAAGGTACTCATAGGGCAGCAGAGTGGTTTTGACCAGATGATGGGAAAACCCATGAGTATGGTATCTGTAACCAGGAAGGTGAGCTACTCCGAAGCCAAGAGACTGATAAAAGATGGGAAAATAGAGAGAGTCAAGATAACCCCCACCACCATCGAAGCCCTCGGTAGTGACGACGGAAGAAGCACACGCTTCATCGCGGAGAAGATTCCTGCTAGCGACCCAGATCTCGTAAAGCTTCTCGACGAGAAGGGTGTGGACTATAGCGGAGTCATGGGTAACGGTTTTGTAAGCGAAATGATAAGTATGCTGCTCCCCATACTGATCTTTTTCGCGATATGGATATTCCTAGCCAAAAGAATGTCCAAAGGAATGGGCGGTGGAATATTGGGTGTAGGCAAAGCGGGCAATCTGATCAATTCTGAAAAACCAAATGTCAAATTCGATGATGTCGCCGGTGTGGACGAAGCCAAAGAAGAGGTGAAGGAGATAGTCGATTTCCTGAAATATCCAGAGAGATATATAGCCCTTGGTGCCAAGATACCCAAAGGGGTACTGCTCGTGGGCCCTCCAGGTACGGGTAAGACTCTTCTCGCCAAGGCCGTAGCGGGAGAGGCGAGCGTACCGTTTTTCTCAGTCAGCGGTTCGAGCTTTATCGAGATGTTCGTCGGAGTGGGTGCAAGCCGTGTGAGAGATCTTTTTGAACAGGCCAAGAAGGAGTCTCCCTCTATCATCTTTATCGACGAGATAGACGCTATAGGCAAGAGTAGAACCGCCGGCGGCCCGATGGGGGGCAACGACGAGAGAGAGCAGACACTCAACCAGCTTCTGGCCGAGATGGACGGTTTCGGCAGTGATACGCCCGTTATCGTGCTGGCCGCCACGAACAGACCGGAGGTGCTCGACCCCGCACTGCTGAGGGCGGGGCGTTTCGACAGGCAGGTGCTTGTGGACAAGCCCGACTTCGAAGGGCGGCTCGCCATACTGAAAATACACAGCAAGGATGTCAAGCTCTCTCCGGAAGTCGATATGGAGGAGATAGCCAAAGCCACTGCGGGACTCGCCGGAGCGGATTTGGCCAATATCATAAACGAAGCCGCTTTGCTGGCTGGAAGGCAGAACAAGAAGCATATAGAGCAGAGCGACCTGATGGAGGCCATAGAGAGGGCTTTCGTGGGACTGGAAAAGAAGAATCGCAAAATAAACGAGCTCGAAAAGAGAATCGTGAGTTATCACGAAAGCGGACACGCTCTCATGGCCGAGTTGACCGAGGGGGCTACGAGAGTGACGAAGGTCTCCATAATTCCGAGAGGACTCGGAGCGCTCGGCTACACCCTGCATCTTCCAGACGAAGAGAACCGCTTCCTGAAGCAGAAACACGAACTGGTAGCCGAGATAGATGTGCTTCTTGGAGGTCGTGCGGCGGAGGATATCTTCATAGGCGATATCTCTACCGGTGCCGGCAACGACTTGCAGAGAGCCACCGATATCATCAAGGATATGATTACCAAGTTCGGTATGAGCGATGTAGCTGGTTTGATGGTCCTCGAGACACATGCCGGCGGCGCCTTCCTGGGCGGTGGTCAGGTAATCAAAGACTATAGCGAAAAGACTGCCGAAGCCATAGACGAGGCAGTCAAAACTTTCCTCGACAAAAGATACGAGCATGTCAAGGAGACTCTCCGTGAGTATGCACAGGCCATAGAGGAGATGGCTGGAGTCCTGCTGGAGGTGGAGGTCATAGAAGGTTGTGAGGTGAGGCACATAATAGAGGAGTTCGAAAAGAGAAACGGTATTTCTTCCCGTCTCGCCCACAAAGAGAAGATAGAGAACGAACGCTGCAAAAAAGAGGAGAGGGTCGCTTCTGCGGAAGATGGGTCCGAAAAAGAGTCTCGCAACAACGATGGCGATAGCTCGCAGGGGCGGGATGAAGCAGGGGATGATACGAAAGAGTG
>CAJXJF010000081.1 GCA_913054475.1 uncultured Nitratifractor sp. | reverse complement strand
ACCCAGTTGCTTTGCCACCTCTTCAAGAGTATAGATCTCCACCTTCGAGCTTTTGGAGACCATTCAGCCTCTCAAAAAATTGTGTCAACATCTATAAGCATACTATTAAAGATCGCAAAAGAAGTTTTGAAGCCATTTCCTTCTCTCTGCTTTCGTATGTTTGAAGACATATTCATTTTGCAATATCAATGTTTTTCAGGCTATGTTCCACGGCTTGGCGTGAAACTTCAAACCATTGCGAAATAAATAGTATCGCACAAACCATTTAAATTTCTCTGTAAAGAGTACGAAAGAGTGTTCGAGACCACGGCTGTGAAGCTGTTTTCGGTGAATCTTTAGAACAGGTTTCGCTTTTTGCGAACTTTCGATATATCTTTTAAGAAGGGGGTGAAATAGTGTTATGGCAATAGAGTTTATAATTTCAGGCACTTTTGTTTTGGGTTGGAGCCCACAATCCATATCCGGCACACTGCGGCCGATATGTTAGAATATCGAACAATATAGCATAGAAGGACGAGCTTGAATATCTCAGAGGTAGTTTCCCGCATAATCGAAGAGCGATATATCGTGATAGACGGAGCCATGGGGACTCAGATACAGGATCTGAAGGTACCGAAAGAGGCATGGCTGGATGAAAACGGTGAGTCGCAGGAGGGGTGCAACGAGCTCCTCAACATCACCGCACCCGATATCATAGAGCGCATACACGAACGCTACGCCATGGCGGGCGCCGATATGCTCAAGACCAACACCTTCGGAGCGATGGAGTGGGTACTCGAAGAGTATGGACTGGGACACAGAGCCTACGAACTCTCCAGAGAGGGTGCCAGAGTGCTCAAAAATGTCTGCGAACGCTACAGCGACGAGCAATCGCCCCGTTTCGTCCTCGGCTCCATAGGTCCGGGTACGAAGCTCCCATCTCTGGGGCATATAGAGTACGAAAGACTCTACGAAGGCTATATCGAGACCGCCCTGGGGCTCATAGACGGTGGGTGTGATATCTTTCTGCTCGAAACCTGCCAGGACCCCCTGCAGATAAAGGCGGCCATCCACGCCTGCGAAGAGGCCAACTCCAGACGGGGGGTGAAGCTCCCGATAATGGTATCGGTGACGATAGAGTTGAGCGGCTCCATGCTCATAGGTACGGACGCCTCCACGATAGTGACCATTCTGGAGCCCTTCGAGCTACTCTCTCTGGGTTTCAACTGCGGTACGGGCCCCGAGCAGGTGAAAAAGCATCTCAAGACTCTGAGTCGGCGCTGTAAATTCCCCATATCGGTACACTCCAATGCGGGACTTCCACAAAACAGGGGCGGATATACCTACTATCCGATGGGCCCCGACGAGTTCGCACAAAAGGAGCTGGAATTCTGCGAATTCGACGGAGTGGCGTTTCTGGGGGGATGTTGCGGTACGACGCCACAGCACATACAGGCTCTCAAGAGAGCCATCGGAGGTATGAAACCCAAACCGCCCACAGGCTCCATCCCACCATCGATAGCTTCGCTCTTTCAGAGTGTGGAGCTCTTCCAGAATCCGGCCCCCCTGCTCATAGGCGAGCGCTCCAACGCCACTGGCTCCAAAGCCTTCAGAGAGCTGATACTCGCGGAAGATTACGAAGGTACGCTGAGAGTGGCGCAGGAGCAGGTGAGGGCCGGTGCGCACGCTCTGGATGTCAATGTGGAGTTCGCCGGCAGAGACGGCGCCGAGGATATGAAGAGGGTTATGGCCCTCTACAACCAGAAGATACCCCTCCCCCTCATGCCCGACGCCACCAATGTGGCCACGATGGAGGCAGGACTGCGCCGTATCGGAGGCAAAGCGATCATCAACTCCGCCAATCTCGAAGATGGTGTGGAGAAGTTCGATGCCGTATGCTCTCTGGCCAAAAAGTACGGCGCGGCGCTGGTCTGTCTGACGATAGACGAAAAGGGTATGGCCAAAGATAGAGCCACCAAAGTGGCTGTCGCGCGCAGGATGTACGAGAGGGCAGTCTTGGTGCACGGTATCGACCCGGGAAATCTGATCTTCGACACTCTCACCTTCACCGTAGGTTCGGGAGACGAAGAGTATAGAGACGCGGCTGTAGAGACTCTCGAAGCCATCAGGGAGCTTCAGAGGATATATCCAGAATCGGGCACGACGCTGGGACTCTCCAATATCTCTTTCGGGCTCGACAAGAACGCCCGCATCTTTCTCAACTCCGTATTTCTGCACCACTGTATCGAAGCGGGTATGAGCTCGGTGATAATCAATGTCAAACATATCGTACCGCTGAGCAGAATGAGCCCCGAAGATGTGAAGGTGTGCGAAGAGCTGCTCTTCCATGCCGACGAAAACTCCCTCTTTCGCTTCATAGAGCACTTCAGCGACAAGAAGCTCGAAGATGACGGAGGCGACGAGGAGTTCGAAAAGCTCGACGACGAAGAGAAGATAAAGAAGCTGCTGATGGACGGAGACAGAGAGAGGATGCTCCCTCTCCTGCAGGAGGTACACGAAAAACTCGGTGCCGACAGGATAGTCAACGAGATATTGATAGATGCGATGAAAGAGGTGGGTGAACTCTTTGGAAACGGACAGATGCAGCTTCCCTTCGTCCTGCAGTCGGCAGAGACGATGAAGGCGGCGGTGGACCAACTGCAACCCTATCTGAGCAAAGAGGAGAAAGAGAGCGATACCACCCTGATACTCGGCACGGTAAAAGGGGATGTGCACGATGTGGGCAAAAACCTCGTCGATATCATCCTCAGCAACAACGGCTTCAAGGTCAAAAATATCGGTATCAAGGCGGAGCTCGACGACTTTTTGAAGTATCACGAAGAGATAGATGCGGATGCGATAGGGATGAGCGGTCTGCTCGTCAAATCCACACAGGTGATGAAAGAGAATCTCGAAGAGATGCAAAAAAGAGGCATATCCCTTCCCGTCCTGATGGGAGGGGCGGCCCTGACGAGGAGCTTCGTGGACGACTACTGCCGTAGCATATACGACGGCCCTATCTTCTACTGCAGAGACGCTTTCGACGGGGTGATAGCCATGAGCCGTATCGAAGAGTGGAAAAAGGACAAAAGCAAAACTCTCGATACGAGACTCTCGGGCGATATACTCGAGAGAGAGGAGAAGTCGCCCGAGAAAAAGGTCGTCATCCCCCCTTTTGAAGAGATAGAGATGCCGGGCGAGTGCGACATCCCCACCCCGCCCTTCTGGGGACGCAGAGTGCTGGATGCGAACTCTTTCGACCCTGAAATCGCCTTCGACTGGATAAACCGCAGGATGCTTTTCAAGATGCACTGGGGCTACAAGAGCAAGGGGATGAACAAGGAGAAGTACCGAGAGTTGATAGAGAGCAGGGTTCAGCCCGCTTTCGACAGAATCAAAGAGGAGCTACTGCGCGAAAATATCTTCGAGCCTGTCATCATATACGGCTACTATCCGTGCCGAAGCGACGATACCGAGCTCTTCGTCTTCGACCCCTCCGAGGGGTGGAACAGAGACTCCGACGCCAACAGAGAGCCTCTCGAAGATATAGTCGGCAGAGCGATAGGGGTATTCGACTTTCCCAGACAGAGACGCAAGCCCTACCGCGCCCTGAGCGACTTTTTCCGCAGAGACAGAGACGACCTGCTGGCCCTCAGCTGTGTCAGCGCCGGAGGAAAAATCAGCGACTACGAAAGGAGCTTCTACGAAAAGGGTGAGTATCTGGAGTACAACCTGATTCACGGTATGGGTGTGGAGCTCGCCGAGGCTCTCGCACAGATGGCCCACAAACAGATAAGACTCGATCTCGACATAGCCGCGGAAGATGAAGGCTTCACCCTCAGAGATGTCAGGATGAACCGCTACCGTGGAGCGCGATACAGCTTCGGCTATCCCGCCTGCCCCGACCTAGAGCAAAACCGCATTCTCTTCGATATCCTCCACCCCGAAGAGTTCGGTATAGAGTTGAGCGAGACTTTCCAGATGCACCCCGAACAGAGCACGAGCGCCATCGTGGTACACCACCCGAAAGCGACATACTATGCACTCTGAAGAGAAGCATATCGACATCTCCCCCGAGATAGGCCGTGAGCTTCTGGCCTATGCCGATATGCTCGGCAAAAGCCCATCCGCCATCGTAGAAGATGCCCTGCTGGCATACTTCGACGCCATGGGCAAAGAGCTGGCCCAAAAGAGCCTCTCCGCCGAAAGCGCCCAGACCAACCTGAGCTACGACGAATTCTGGGATGGTGTAGATATCTGAACGAAAGGCTTCGGCACTGCAAAATCGGCGAATATCAGATGTCGTAGTCCAATCGTTTTTTGAGGGAGTCGTATATATCGTTGTTTTCCCGTTTTCCAATAGCCAAAACAACGATGATAATCTTATCTTCTCTGACTTCATAGACCAATCTATAGCCTGAACTTCTCAACTTGATTTTATAAACATTTTCATAGCCGCTTGGTTTATCACCTGCTACGATAGGTTCTACGAGTCGTTTGGCCAATTTTTTTTTAAACTGTTCTTTGATAGTCGAATTGAGCCTATCCCACTCTTTTTTCGATTTTTTGATAAAGTGGAGTTTATAACTCATCCAATGAGACCTCTATCAAATCACTATCTTTATAGTCGAGCCGTTCTTTCACTTTTTGTATCAGATAATACTCATCTATTATCTCTATCATCTTCTCATAAGTTTCGCTTGGTACGAGATAAGCACTGGGCTGATTGTGGTTCAATATAGCGATACTCTCGCCATTGGCATTTTCTATGATAGATGACGGACTCTTTTTCAATTCGGAGATACTGGCTGTATAGTTTGCTAAAATCCGTGTCATAATAGATATCCTTTTTGGTACCTTGTTCGATACTATTTTAGCTTGCTTTTTTTGCTTCGTCA
>CAJXJF010000080.1 GCA_913054475.1 uncultured Nitratifractor sp. | reverse complement strand
GGCTTTCATTCATCTCCTTTGGCTGGCTTTGGCCTGTATTATAACAAAAGGGGATGGGTGTGGTTGGAACTTCGGTGGCGGACTCGACATAGAAGTTCGTAGAGGGTGTCGCGTTGGAAGACGATAGAAAATCTCTTCTATCCTCAGATGACATCTTCATGATATTTCCTCCTGTAATATTTCAAAACAGCCATTTTGACCGCATCGTTGAATACGAACCAGAGCAGAGCATAGAGCCACATCCACAAAGCCCACTCCCAGCCTATGGGCTTCATCAGATCAAAACCGTAAACCGCTATGACGGTACCTGCCACTCTGCTGGAGAAGGTGGCCCCGAAGAGAGGAAGAGACGGCCAGGGCTTTTTCCAGAACCAGTTGTCTATACGGGTATTGTAGATGGTACCATGGCCGGCTATGACCATCTTCGCGAAAAATACGGACTGAACGAAATCGAGAGGCAGATGCATGAGCGAAATCAGAATCCAGAAGAGCAGAAACGAAGAGGCCACACCGGCCACACCGAGCCAGGAGGCCAAAACGAAAATCTCCTTCATATCCCATCTTACGGGCTTCTCTCTGACTCTCGTATTGTCGTAGGCTATAGTCATTATCGGTATATCGTTCAGGAGAGCGAGTATGATGATCATTATCGCAGTGATGGGGTAGAAGTCGTATATCGTAATGGCGAGCGTCATAAATATGATAATTCTTATCGTTTCGGCTATCCTGAATATGGTATAGCTCTTCATCCTTTCGAAGATCTGTCTCGCCTCTTTTATCGCATCCACTATCACTCTCAGTCCGGGAGCCATCAGTACGATATCGGCGGCGGCCCTCGCAGCGTCGGTAGCACCGCTGACGGCTATTCCGCAATCGGCCTTTTTCAGAGCGGGGGCGTCATTCACTCCGTCTCCTGTCATACCGACTATATGCTCGGCCTTCTGCAACTCGTCCACAATATAGTATTTGTCCTCTGGAAAGACCTGAGCGAATCCGTCGGCCTCCTCTATGGCGGCTATTATCTCCGATTCGTGCTTCTTTACGCTCCCTTTCGGGATGGGCATATTGTAGAGCTCTCTTTTTACACTCCTTATTATATTATCGACCGCTCTATCTATCTCCTCGCTCGTGGCGTCGGGTTTCATCTCTCTGGCGATGGCTTTGGAGAGTACTTCGGAGAGATATATATACTCCTCTATCGATTCGCCTCTGAGCTCCCTTATATCCCTGATATTGTCGCCTATACCGAGCAGGGAGGCTATATATCCGGCTACCGCTATATTGTCGCCCGTAACCATTTTGACGCTGACACCATTGGCCATAGCCTCTTCGATAGCCTCTTTGGAGTCTTCTCTCGGAGGGTCGAAGAGAGGAATGAGTCCGACGAAGTGATAGAACTCCTCCTCACAATCCCTGTACGCCACGCCGAGAGTCCTGAAGCCCTTGGATGCGAACTCTTCTATCTTGCCGTAAGCTCTCTTCCTGTCGAACTCCCCTTCATGACACTGCTCTATGATTACCTGGGGCGCACCCTTGGTGAAGACTCTACACCTCTCTCCACTATATATTCCTTCGGTACGCTTGTGCACAGGGTCGAAAGGCAGAAAGTTCTCCAATCTATATTCGGAAAACTTCTCCTTCAGCCCTTTGGCGCGGATATAGTCGAATATGGGCTTCTCTATGGGGTCGTTGTTCTCCTCTTTGCTCGATAGAGCCGCAAAGAGCATCAGCTCCTCTTCCGTATGGCCATCCGCCGTATAGGGCTGGGCGAGACTCATTCTGTTTTGCGTCAGCGTCCCCGTCTTGTCGGAACAGAGAATATCCATTCCGGCCATCTCCTCTATGGCTGCCAGACGGCTCACTATCGCCTCCTTCGCAGCCAGTGCCTGAGCACCGAGTGCCATGGTTACGGTCAATACGGCCGGCATGGCCACCGGTATGGCCGAAATGGTAAGTACCAGAGCGAATATCAGAAGCTCCACGGCGGGCTGATGGGCTCTGATACCGTAAAAGATGATAATCGCTATCATAGCCACGGTCAGAATTATCAGAAAATTGCCCACCTTGATAACCATCTTTTGGAAATGGCTTCTCTCCTCTCTCTGCGCCTTCGCCACCAGACCCACCGTCTTGCCGAAATATGTGTTTTTGCCCGTCGCCACCACATGCGCCGTCATCTCTCCCTGTTTCACGATGGAGTTGGCATAGAGCTCGTCTCCGCTCTTTCTATCGACCGGCAACGATTCTCCCGTGAGTGCGGACTGATCGACAAGCAGGAAATCACCCCCTCCGAGAAGTTTCACATCCGCCGGTACGATATCTCCTATCCTGATCTTTATCAGGTCGCCGGGTACCAGCTCTCTGGCGTCTATCTCCGTCCATCTGCCGTCTCTGAGTACCAGAGATTTGTGAGCGAGTCTCTTTTTGAGCACCTCTATCGCATTGAGTGCCCTCGACTCCTGATAGAAATCCACCAGTGCGTTGACAAAGAGCATTATCACTATTATCGTGAAATCCTCCCAGCGCTGCACCAGTGCCGAAAGAGTGGCGGCAAGCTCTATCATCCACGGAATCGGCCCCCAGAAACGCCTAAAAAGCCTCTGCCACCAACTCTCGCTCTTCTCCTCTATCTCGTTGTAACCGAACTTCCCGAGCCGCTCCCTCGCCTCTTCGGAGCTCAAACCTCCCACTTCTTCCATATCGACGGAGTTTCGGGCATCCTCTTTGGCGCTATCGACTTCTATATCTCGCTCCACACCCTTTTTGTGGTCTCTTCTCGTTCTGTGAGACATACTCATCTCCTTTTACAGATAGTAACTTTTGCCTCTTTCTACTATTTTGGCCTTTTTGCCCATTCTCTCTTTTATGACTCTTTTGAAAACCTTCTGCTTATCGTACTCCCCATGTACGATATAGATATCTCCCAAATCCCTGAAGGCTCTCATCCACTCCAGAAGCTGGCGCTGGTCGGCATGGGCCGAAAAGCCGTTTATGGTGTGGATAGAGGCTTTGACTCTCACTTTTTCGTGATAGAGTTTTATCGAATCGGCACCCTCCACTATCTTTCGCCCTATGGTGCCGTATGCCTGAAAGCCTACGAAGATGACGGCATTTTTTCTGTTCCATATCTGATGTTTGAAGTGGTGCAGTATGCGTCCTCCCGTACACATGCCGCTTCCGGCTATGATGATGGCTCCTTTTTCGTAACTGTTTATCCGTTTGGAATCTTCTACACTCCCCGTGAATATCAGTCCTCGAAAGCCGAAGACATCGCCATCCCTCTCGTAAAATTCGCGACATCTCTCACTCAGTGAATCGTGGTATCTGTTGAAGATATTGGTAGCCCTTATGGCCATGGGGGAGTCGAGAAAGACTCTGCATTCGGGCAACTCCCTATTTAGATACATCTCCTTGAGCAGGCAGAGGATATCCTGGGTACGCTCTATCGCGAAAGAGGGAATTATCACATTGCCTCCTCCAAGCAGAGTTTTTCTCACAATCTTTTTGAACTCTTTTACACTCTGCCGCAGAGATTTGTGATTTCTGTCTCCATAGGTGGATTCTATAAGAAGTGCATCGGCCTTCATCGATTTTTTGCTTTTGGGCATCACGATTTCATGCCGGTTTCCGAGGTCACCGCTGAAAACGACTCTCTTCTTTCTGCCTTTCTCCTTGAAACTCAACTCTATGAACGAAGAGCCCAGTATATGCCCGGCATCTCTGAAAACCGCTCTTACACCCTTGCCTATTCCGACACTCTTTCCATACTTTACATACTCCGTGGGCAGAAGTCTCACATTCTCAACATCTTCGACACTATAAAGTGGCGCCTTCACACTCTTCTCTTTCCCTCTACGAAGCGCCTTTTTGTATCTCGTGCGATAATCCTCCTCCATCAGATGGGCGCTGTCGAGCAGAACGACATAGGCGAGTTCGAAGGTTGCACAGGTGGCGTATATCCTGCCTCTGAAACCCTCTTTCACCAGTTTGGGGATCCTTCCCACATGGTCCAGATGTGCATGTGTGAGCAGGAGGATATCCACTTCGGAGGGGTCGAAACCAAAATCATCGAAGTTCCACTCCTCCTCTGCGCCCTGAAACATTCCGCAATCGACAAGGATTTTCAACCCGTTGTCGAGCTCCAGCAGATGACACGAACCGGTAACCACCCTGTCCGCCCCGTAAGACCTGAGTAGAGCCATATTACACTCCTTATCGTTGTCTTCGGATATTTTACCCCTCCAAGCATAACAATCCGTAAAGATAGCAAGAAGTATCAATCGAGCCCAAACGGGCTCTTTTATACAACTAAAAGAGATAGTGTAAAAAGCGCGAGGCTATATCGAAGAGTATTTGAAAGCGATACTGCAAATCAAGCGTAACGGACTTATGCACCGAAGAAACAGCAAATCTCTATTCTAAGTTTTGCTCAGTAGTGTCATCAGAGGGAACCGGTGCGCTATATCTGCATCTGGGGAAGTTGCTACAGCCATAGAATTTCTTTCCCGCATTGGCTCCTTTTTTGGCGGTACGCAAAAGCAGTTGCGCCCCACACTTCGGGCAGAGATTCGCACGCTCTTTCTCATCGAGTATTCTTTTGACATTGTTGATATGTCTAAGACGGGTATTGAGAGAGCGCGCCAATCTGCTGGATTCGATTAACGAGACAAATCTCTCTACCTCTCTTGCGGAAAAGAGTTTATCGGTTTTGGATTTGATATAGTCGATATATCTGATACCATACCTGACATTCTCTGGCATTTCCGTTTTGAAGGTGCAGTCTCCGACAAAAACGACGACGGAAAATATCTTTTCCTCTTCTATATCCAAGATATGTTGAATAGTTTTGACATGCTTGTAGTTTTGGCGTAGGGGATTTTGGAATTTATGGCTATATCTATATATTTTCTGAGTCCAGTGACTCTGCCTTTCATCTCCGAATATCCACCCTTTCATATTTTTGCTCTCTATGACGAAAATTCCATATTCCGACACGATAATATGATCTATCTGCGTAGTGCCGTCTTCGGTTGGAATGGTAACATTCTTTATAAGGTGATATCTATCTTTGTCGAGCAAAAGTTTCGCGGCGACATTGACGACAAATTCTCCCAATATGCCCTTGCCCTGAGGGCTTTTAAAGAATATAACTACAATGAATATGGGCAGCAGATAATATAAATATAGAAAAGGAGATGCCGTTGTCGATATATCCATCATCTCTTCATACCCCTTTATTATTTGTTGAATGATTATCCGAGGGTAAATATCCATTCGACCTTATATAAAAAGAACCGAAGAAAAGCCCTTGGTACTTTTACCCAATGGGTGAAAGTGTTGAGTGGGCTTTTTGAGACCGTTCAATCTTTTGTGTCAACCCTAAATAGACCATAATCATATCATAACTCCAGATAGCTATCCAACCTGCCTTCGTAGTGAATGGCCAATTGAGATAGAGCCA
>CAJXJF010000079.1 GCA_913054475.1 uncultured Nitratifractor sp. | reverse complement strand
CTACTCTATTCTATCACACAGGCAAAAGGTATCTGGGCTCGTCGATACGAAAGAGACGACAAAAGCTCAAAATAACACAAGACAAGACAATGAAGCCATCATCAATAGATGCAAAACTTAGCAAAAATCACTCCCCAGAAAAGTGCCAGTAGCACTCCGGCGAAGATATCACTTGGATAGTGTACCTGCAGATAGACCCTCGAAAATCCGACGGCAGATGCCAGAAGCAGGAGGTAGAGGGCTAGGGTCGGATGCATACTCTCGCTCATGGAGACTATGGCGAGCCAGAGCATAATGGAAAAACTGAAAACCTGCAGCGTATGAGCACTGGGAAAAGATGGATCCTGGGGTAACTCTTCGGCACTCAAAACCTCGTTCGGCCTCTCCCGTGCGATGATGAACTTGATGAGATAAGCGGATATCACAGCAGCGAAAAAGCCGAGATTGGCAAGAAGGACGACTCTCGAGTATCCCTCTTCGACAGCGGCTATGGAGAGTGCCAAATCTATGGGAAGCAGTATCTTGAGCGAACCAAAATGTGTAAGTGCCCCTAGGAGCATATCGAAAAACGGATTCCTATGACCGTAAACCCATGCCATTATCCTCTTTTCTTTGCGCAATCCCCTCTTCTTCACTATCCAGAGAGTCAGGGAGAGGAAGAGCAGAAGAATAGTGAAGATCGCTATCGAGAAGAGGAGTAGAACATCATCGCTCCATCCACTCCCGAGATAGTTCATTCCACCCTCTCCAGCCTGACTTTGACCTCCTGATAGCAGGCATTGCCACCCTCCTGCGAGACAATGGACGGGGTCAGAAAATTCACTCCTTTGCTACCTGCATATATCAATACCGTATCGTCTCTGAGACTATCGTCCACCCGTACTTCGAACTCCGACGAACCGTAGTCGGAAAAGACCCTCACCCTCTCTTTCTCCGCGAAACCCGCCGAAGGCGGAAGATGTACATACGAACTCTTCGCGAACTGTGTGTTGAGGGAGTGGGAAGCCTTGGGTGTAACAAGATAGAAATCCTCTCCATCCTCCTCACTTTTGGCTCTTCTGGCTTTTCTGAAGCGTCGGATATCTTCGAAGTCGTCATCGAAATCATCTATGAATTCGAACTCCTCATCTCCATCCTCACCGAAACCATCTCTGTATGGTATCTCCTCATGCGAGGGGAGATGGTAGTACTCACCCTCCCTGCGGCACTGTTTCAGCCATCTCTTCAGATAGCTCTCTTCGCTTTCGAGTCTCTCTTTTTTCAATCTCGTGAGTATGGCGTTGCAAAAGTCATATTCGCTGATACCTCCTGCGCTATGCGCGATTGCGGGCATGGGTGTGACTATATGATGTCCGTAACTCAGTCTCAAATCGTTCTTTTCGAGGAAAGTCGCCGCCGGTATCACAATATCGGCAAGCCTGCTGGTGGCATTTTCGTAGAGACCGAAATAGATGAGCTTTCGCACTTTCGAGAGTGATTCGAGGACTCTCGCAGTATCGGGCATCGACTCCGCAGGATTGGCACCCTGCACCAAAACCGTATCGAAATCGTGAAAAGGGGTATCGACAGCCGAGACCGTAGGTACCTTCACTGCGAAGGGATCATCGAAACCGAGTCTCGACATACCGAGATAACTGACTCCACACCCCTCTTCGCCAAATAGCCCCAGTGTAGCCGCCAGAGAATCTATCGCCCACAAAACATAGTGACCTATGGAGTATTTCTGTACGCCGTTACCCACGAGGAAAACGACCCTGCCGCTTTGAAGATAGTTCAGAAGATCCCCCATATCGTCGAGGCTCAGCCCCATATACTCGAGAATGGCCTTTATCCTGAAGCTTCTCGTGAAGTCGTAGAAATCCTCTATATCCAGCCCCATTCTCTCCAGCCATTCATCATTCTGGGCATCCTCCATTATGATGAAGCGCGCCAGCATTATCGCCAGATAGAAGTCGCTTCTGGGTTTGAGCTGTATATGCAGATGGGCCTTGCGGGCTATCGGAGTCTTGACGGGATCGATGACGACCACTCTTTTCCCCTCTATGAAAGGCATTATGTGTGAATTTGTAACTGTCAGATTGCGTCCCCACACGACGATTACATCCGCTTTGGCTATCTGTGAAAGTGGCAGTTGTCTATGCACCCCTCTGCCTGCCTCTATACCGGCCTGCCCGGCTCCGTCGCAGAGTGAACCGTGTGTAAGTGTACCGCCGACCCTTTCGATCAAAAGATTGCTCACACTCTGCATTACACCGAGATTTCCCGAGCCTCTATAAAGGAGCGTTTTACCATCTCCGATAGCCGCTGCGGCAGCATCGAGCGCCTCTTCGAGCTCCACCTCTCTCCCCCCGACTCTTGCGGAGGATAGCTTCCGACTCCGGGGAAAGTTCCTATTCATATGGATACAGAGAGCTCCGTTTCCAACGGGGTGTGAGGGGGTCGCTACGAGATTGTCGATCCTTTCGGGGTCGCAGGTTATCGCACAGGCATCGTAACAATCCAACGGACAGGCGGTTTTTATCATTTTACGAACTCCACTTTCACAAGCGACGAAAACGGTACATCGGGCTTCCATTTCAGCTCGACCCGATATCGGGATATGTACTTCTCGTCACTTTCACGCCATATTTTGTATATTTTAGCCGAACTTGGCAAACCGTTTATATATATCTTCGCGCTCTCTATACTTTCGAGCTCGTCACCGTCGAGATACAAAACGAGTTTGGAGCTACTCAGGTCATCCACTCTCGCAATGGCCATACCGGGGGAGAGATACTCCCCTTTTCTCACATAGAGCCTGTAGAGATAGGCTCTCTCTATCACGATACTCTTTTTCTCTATTCTGTCTTCGAATCTCTCTATATCGCTCTCGAGCTGGGCAATCTTCTCTTTGATGGCAATACTCTTCTGTAGCGTCCCTATATATTGATTGTACGCCACGACCATCGCCTCATAGGCATTGTCCTTCTGGGTACGGGAGGCTGTCTTTAGACTCTCCATACGCTCGTAATAACTCTTTTTGCGCTCGTAGGAGGATTTCAGTCCGGGCAGCAGTTTGGCGTTGAGTTTCAGCGCCTCTCTCTCCAGCGCCAAAGATGCACGACGACTCTTCAGAGATGCTCTGTCAACTCTGTCGTCTATCTTCACTACAAGCCTGTTGCGCAGCTCTCTCCCCTCCTCCTCTATAGCGCTGAAGAGCACCCTGCCCTCCACGGCCGCCTTGATCGTGACACTATCTACGGGCTCGACTCTCGCATAGTGTGTCTTCGCATATAGCATCAGAGAGAAGAGCATCGCCCAGACGGATATCTTCGATATCATCTCCTATATCCTCTCATCGGGGAGAGACTCCGAAACACGATGGATTTTCAATAGCTTCTCCCCTCTCTGAGCGCTCGTAGTTTATCCCTGGCCAAATCGTAGTTGGAGCAGCCGCTTCCGTCTCCGTGAGCACAGGCGGCTTTCCAGTATCTCATGGCTTTGCCGTAATCCTGCTTCACACCACCCTCGGCATCCGCGTAGATGAAGGCGGCACTGTTGCATGCACTGGCCCTACCGGCCTCGCAGGCTCTTCGGAGATACTCCAGAGCCTTGTATCCGTTCTCTCTCACACCATCTCCCGTTATATAGCGGATACCGAGCTCTTCGCAGGCCGACATCGAGCCCCTCTCGCACGCTTTTGCGACCCCCTGCATGGCTCCGGCCTCGAGCGACAAAGATAGAAGCAAAATATACAACATGAATCCTCTCATGCTCTCCTCCTTTTTAAGATATCGTTAAGTAAGAGAGATATGAAAATCCTCCTACTTCAAAAAATTTTCTTTCGCTGAATATTACCACGAAATGGCTACTGTAAGAGAATTTTCACTATACTTTAGGCAAATATGGAGCCAAAAAGGAGAGAAGATGAGAAAAATCATTGCAGTGATGGGTATGAGTGCGATAATGGCCGTTTCGGCGGGTGCAGCCGATTATGTCCTGAAGTTCAGCTATGTAGTGAGTCAGAATACTCCCAAAGGCAAAGCCGCTCAGTTTTTCGAGAAGCGACTCGAAGAGTTGAGCGCCGGCAGGATAGATGTCCAGCTATACCCCAATTCACAACTATATACCGACAAAGCGGTACTCAAAGCTCTCAGACTCGATTCGGTCCAGATGGCCTGTCCCTCGTTCTCCAAATTCGGAAAGATAGTCCCGCAACTGGCTCTTTTCGATCTGCCATTTCTATTCAGGGATATTGAACACCTCCATCGTGTACAGGACGGTCCGGTAGGAAAGCGGCTCAAAAAGATGGTTACGGCCAAAGGTTTCGTGGCTCTCAATTTCTGGGACAACGCTTTCAAACAGATGACCGACTCCAAACGCCCTCTCGTCTCACCGGAAGATTTCAAAGGGCTGAAATTCCGTATCATGGGCTCGAAAGTTCTCGAAGCACAGTTCAAAGCGGTAGGAGCCATTCCCCAGGTAATGCCCTTCTCCGAAGTCTACTCCGCCCTGCAGCAGGGAGTCATAGACGGGGAGGAGAATACCAACTCCAATATCTATACGAAAAAGTTCTACGAGGTTCAGAGATATATGACCCTGAGCAATCACGGATATCTCGGCTATCTGGTGGTTATGAGCAAAAGATTCTGGAAATCTCTTCCCGACGACCTGAAGGCAGCTGTGAAACAGGCTCTCGACGAAGCGACGGAAAAAGAGCGTAAATGGGCCATAGAGCTGGACAAATCCCAGTTCGCAAAGATAAAGGAGTATGCCGACAAGAGTGGCAAACTGAAGATAACGACACTCACTCCGGCACAGAGAGAGAAGCTCAAAAGCGTGATGGAGAGTATATATCCCAAATTCTACGATCCGAAACTGATAGGCAAAGAGCTGATAGAGGGTGCCAGAAATACCAAATAGAGGATAGAGCATGAACTTCGTGGGGATAGTGCTATCCTGGCTGGACAGAGCCATCGGTTTCGTCAACCGGAGTATAGCCGCCATAGGAATCAGCGGCGGAGTGGCACTGGCTTTCTACAATGTCGTCGCGAGATATCTCTTCGACTCCTCCCTCACTTGGGCGGCCGAACTGAGCGTATATCTCTTTCTCTGGAGCACCTTTTTCGCAGCGGCCTACTGCTTCAGGGAGGATGCGCACATATCAGTCTCCATACTGCTGGGGAAAACTCCCCCCAAAGTGGCGAAAGCTCTCATGATAATCTCACATATCGTAACACTGATCTTTCTTGCGGCCGTCAGCTGGTACGGCTACGAATATCTCCTGCTGGTGATCGATCTCGATGAACGCTCGATAGACCTGGAGATTCCCATGTGGATACCCTATCTCGTGATTCCTCTATCCTTCGCATCGGCGGCGTTGCGCGTCGCACAGAGGCTCAAGGAGATTATCGTCACACCGGCAGAAAAGATTGTAAACGAAAGTGAAGCGCAGATGATATTGGCGGAGATGGAGGAGGCTCTGGACGAAAAGAGC
>CAJXJF010000078.1 GCA_913054475.1 uncultured Nitratifractor sp. | reverse complement strand
CATAACGATCATCAGAATCGCCCATCGGAAAGAGGTATATTGAAAATCCCGTAGATTGGAAAGTGCCGGGTCGAATATCGTATAGAGATCCATATAAATTCACCACTGCCATAGAAAGCAAAAAGTCCTTCCTCCTCGACTTTTCGCACTTCATATCGAGAGGGCGAAATCGAAGTTGCGCTCTATGCGAGATTTATCGGCGACTAAAGTCGCGGAATTGTCGTTGGAGTCCATACAGGCTTCCCACCGCCGTGGAAAGCGAAAAGTCCTTCCGGCAAAGGAGCAGGGACTTCAGTCCCGTATATTGTGATATTCGCCGATTTTGCAGCGCCGAAGTCCTTCGTGTTGGATATCTACAACCTCCCAGAATTCATCGTAGCTCAGGTTGGTCTGGGCGCTTTTTCCCTCATTCTCATCATCTTGGCGAGGATGAGAGAAAAGCTCATGAAATCTGGACTGTAATGTTGTATCAAAAGGCAATTGTAGAAGGCGGCTCAGGTTCCCATCGCCTCTAACTCTTCTTTTATCTTCTCCAGTTTCTGCTCCGCATCGGCGAGGGCTTTTCTGTTTTGCTCCACTACCGCTTCGGGGGCGTTGGCTACGAACTTTTCGTTCTTCAGCATACCACCTATCTTCATTATCTCTTTTTCGAGTTTCTCTCTCTGCTTCTGGAGTTTGGCGATGATGGGGGTCATATCTATATCCGCCGTGGATATGTAGCTTTCGAGATGGTCGCTCACATCGGTTACGGCAGGGTCGGGCTTTTGGGTGACGAACTCCACCCTCTCGGCTTTGGAGAGCTTCTCTATAAAGGGTCTCATAAGCTCTTCGTCGAAATCGGCCTCTATCCTGAGATAGGCCTTTTCTATACGCTGATTGGCCTTCTCCACGAGAGTCTTGCATCTGCGGATACTCACTATGGCCTCTATGGCGAGGGCGAAGTCTTCCATTATCTTCTCGTCGGGTTCACCCGCTACGGGATACTCTCTTATCATGATGGAGTCGCTCTCCTTTAGAGTCGTAGCGCCCAGACGCTGATAGAGATACTCTGTGATGTAGGGCATGAAGGGGTGCAGGAGTTTCATACTCTCTTTGAATATCGCGCCAAGCTCCGCCACACTGTCTCGGCTCGCCTTGCTCAACTCTATACCCCAGTCGCAGAACTCTCCCCAGAGGAAGCGGTAGAGTGTCGTGGCGGCGTCGTTGAAGCGGTACTGCTCTATATAGTTTCTCGTCTCCGCCACCGCCATGTCGAATCTACTGAGGATATATCTGCCAAGAGGCGTCTTTATGCGCTCCCTGTCGAGGTCTTCGAAGCTCTCGGCGTTCATCAGCAGATAGTTCGCGGCGTTGTAGAGTTTGTTGGTGAAGTTTCTGCTCTGCTCCAGCTTCTCGACGCTGAGTTTGATATCTCTCCCCTGTACGGCCAGTACCGCGAGGGTAAAGCGCAGGGCATCGGCGGAGTATCTCTCTATCATCACGAGCGGGTCTATCACATTGCCTTTGGATTTGGACATCTTTTCGCCCTTCTCGTCCTTGACCAGAGCATGTAGATAGATATGCGGGTATGGAAGCTCTCCTGTGAGTTTCTCTCCCATCATCAACATTCTTGCCACCCAGAAAAAGAGGATATCGAAGCCAGTTATGAGGAGCTGATTGGGGTAGAACTCCTCCATATCGCTCTCAAACCACTTTTCGCCCTTCAGCGCCTCGCCGTTGCCCCAGCCAAGCGTACTGAATGGCCACAGACCAGAACTGAACCATGTATCGAGCACATCGGGGTCCTGATATATATTTTGACTGCCGCACTTTTCGCAGACTCTCGGGGTCTCTCCCTCGAAAGCCCACTGATGGGAGCACTCCTTACAGTACATCACGGGAATCTGATGCCCCCACCAGAGTTGACGGCTGATACACCAGTCGCGCAAATCTCTCATCCAGGCGTTGAAGCTGTTTATCCAGTGTTCGGGGAAGAATCGCGCTTCGCCGTCGTTCACTCTGCTAATGGCGTCAGCGGCGAACTCCTTTTTGACGAACCACTGTTTGGAGATATAGGGCTCCACTATATTTTTACATCTGTAGCAGTGTCCCACCTGATGGCTGTGCTCCTCTATCTTTTCGATGAAGCCCTCATCTTGGAGCTTTTCGACCACCTTCTCTCTCGCTTCGAGCCTCTCCATACCGGCGAACTCTCCGGCGAACTGGTTGAGTATCCCGTTTTCGTCGAATATCGTAATGAAGTCGAGACCGTGGCGCAATCCCACTTCGTAGTCGTTGGGGTCGTGCGCGGGAGTCACCTTGACCAGACCCGTACCGAACTCCATATCGACATGCTCGTCGGCGATGATAGGTATCTCTCTCTCTATCAGAGGCAGTATCACCGTCTTGCCTATGAGGTCTCTGTATCTCTCGTCGTCGGGGTTGACCATGACGGCCGTATCTCCGAAGTAGGTCTCCGGTCTGGTGGTGGCTACCGTGATAGTGCCGCTTCCGTCGCTCAGAGGATAGCGGATATGATAGAGTTTACCGTCGTGCTGTTCGTACTCCACCTCTATATCGCTCAGCGCACCGTCGTGGGTACACCAGTTTATCATATAGTTGCCCTGATAGATATACCCCTCGTCATACATCTTTTTGAAGGCCTTTTTGACAGCGTTTGCCAGACCTTCGTCCATCGTGAAGCGCTCTCTGCTCCACGCGGGAGAGACTCCGAGCCTTCTGAGCTGTTTAGTGATGGCATCTCCGGAATTTTCCTTCTGTTTCCATGCCAGCTTCAAAAACTCTTCTCTGCCAATCTCCTCTTTTGTCTTTCCCTCTTTAAGAAGCTGTTTTTCCACTACATTCTGGGTGGCGATTCCGGCATGGTCGGTCCCGGGTTGCCAGAGAGTCTTGTAGCCATCCATCCTCTTGTAACGGACGATGATATCTTGGAGTGTGAATGTGAGCGCATGTCCTATATGTAGATGTCCCGTCACATTGGGCGGTGGCATCATGATGCAGAAGGTTTTGCCCTCTTTTTGAATAGAGTCGTTACCATCTGTCTCGAAATAGCCTCTATCCTCCCATATGCGGTAGTAGTCACCCTCCACCACTTTCGGGTCGTAGTGGCTCTTTTTGCGTTCCTGGCTCACGATATACTCCTTGGAGAAGTTTTTCGCGATTATATCCAAAACTATCTGATTGAGCTCGCCGCCCCTCTGCAGGGAGGCCGAATCGCTCTCGGGACGAAACCAAAAGGGCTCGAAAATCCACCGTGGACGGACGGAGTATCCTCGGTGGCTTCAGTATCATCAAAGATAGGGTCACTCTGAATCAAGTCGTAGGATCGGCTTCAACCGACAGGAAGACACCCACCCCCTCCCCTCGATAGACAGCCTATATAGACTACAACGCCAAACCCGCGACTGAAGTCGCGGCCCCAAAACGACGACAGCTATTCTGGGGCGGCGACTTTAGTCGCCGAAAAAACCTTATATGCAGTGTAGCTTTGATTTCGCCATCACGATATAAAGTCCTAAAATCGAAGGAAGCGGAGGCTTCAGCCTCACACAGATGGTAGATGGACTTCTACTTTCCAAAGCGAGAGTGAACCTGTGTGGACTTCAATGTCAATTCCGCGACTAAAGTCGCGGCCCCATGATGATTACAACTCTTCAGGGGCGGCGACTTCAGTCGCCGATAGAATCTCGCATAGAGCAAGGTCAAAATTTAGCCATTGCGGGATGGACTCCGAAACCCAAAGGAGTCGGAGGCTTCAGCCCCGCAAAACGGTGATATAACGGGACTGAAGTCCCTGTCGATTCCGCGACTAAAGTCGCGGCCCCAAAACGACGATGCAAATCTGAGCTCTCACAGGGAGGAAATGGAGGGATTACACTTTGGGTTGACACAGAATTCTGAACAGTCTCACATTTCCGACCTACGCAACTGGGATAAAAAATTTGCTCAGTCCGCAACCGATAAATATATGCATCAACCTCGCTTGGGTAATCACTCTCTCATAGCCTTCACCTTTAAAATCATCAAGAACTCTCCAATGTTTTGACAAGTTTTCAGAGATGAAAAGAAAGCCTTCGATTTCTTCCCCGTTTTCATCGAGGTCGATGCCCGGATAACCCATTTCAGCACCCCAGCCTTCTTGCCGCAGCTTTCCTCTCACGGTTGCGCGAGCCCATCTTCCGCCAATCGCTTTCAGGACATGCTCATTGGGACGACCTAGGCTCAAAGTTCCATAGACGAATAGCTTTTCGACCATCTTTCCTCCATTCGCTTTTGACGATTGACTTCACTGATAGCTGCTAAGCTATTCGGTGCTAGGTTTTGTTGTATATTAATCACTTTCAAGAAAATTACAAAAATTGTCAGTCTCCTCACACTCTCTTCTAACATTTTGTAAATTTGCTACTATTTGTTCAGCATAAATATGATATCTATTTTTACTAAGTTTTCTTATATTACCTTTTTGATAGCATTCTAAACCTAAACTACATAGAAGTTCAACAACATTTTCTATATTCTCAAAATCAAAATTATTTGGCAAACTATTAAAAAGATCATTGGTTCTTTCATATGTTGCCAAAAGCCAAGTTTCTGTAGAATATGTACTGAGCAATAAATATATTTCCCTAGGTTTAGTTTCTTCTCCTAACCATTTTAAAATTGACTTTTCTGCATATCTTTTTCTAGCTTGTTTTGTTGTTCCATTGTAACGATGCGCAAGATCTGTAATGTAATCTACGATATCAGTATCCATTTGAATAATAAGTCCATTAGCTCTTGCTAAAGCAATTTGAGCTTTCCAGCTTTTTCTTTTTGCTACCAATGCCTCAAATGAATCTGAATCAACATCTAAAGATTTTCCATAAAGTCTGCACCACTGTCTTACTTCTTCCCAACCATGCTCAGGATATCTTTGTGTTGTAGCATCTCTTTGGGGAGATAGTTCTTGGATTGTAATATCTGAGTCAATATGTCTCGCTATCTCTTTTATAAGCAAAATATCTGTGTAACCTTCACAAACAAGTAAATATTTTTTACCCATTAAAATCCTTTTGGCAATCCACCAATAGCACCTGATAACCATATCTCAGATAATTTTAGTCCATAGTGTGTCTCTTCCCATTTTTCTTTTGTCATATTTTTAGGTGGTTCAATTCTATTGAATTGAGTTTCTCCAACTTCATTTCTTGAAACTACAAATAATCTATGATTTGGATTAAATAAATCAATAGCATCTAAAGTTGCTGGGTTGTGCGTTGTCAAGAAAATTTGTTTTTCAGAATTTTTCTCCAAAATATCTATAATTTGCTTCATTAACTCTCGTACGAGACCAGGGTTTAGTGTGCTATCTATATTGTCTATTGCAAAGATATCTGGACTATCTTCATGTATCAATAAAACTAAAACAAATAAAATATATAATGCGCCTTCACTAACATCATATGCATATAGATCATTAAAATTAGTTTCCATAAATTTATCTTTAGTTAATTGAAATTGATAACCAAGTATTGTTGGTGTTTGAGCGACAGTTGAAGCAAATTGCAAATCATAATCAGGGATATCTT
>CAJXJF010000077.1 GCA_913054475.1 uncultured Nitratifractor sp. | reverse complement strand
CGCTCTATAAAAAGGCGCTGGAGATTCGCCAAAAGCTGGCCGAGGCCAATCCGGGTTATCTGGGAGAGCTAGCCATGACGCAAAACAACCTGGCCAATCTTTACAAAAATCTTGGCAAAGCGGAGGCGGCCGAAGCGCTCTATAAAAAGGCGCTGGAGATTCGCCAAAAGCTGGCCGAGGCCAATCCGGGCTATCTCGGGGATCTGGCTACGACGCAAAACAATCTGGCCACTCTTTACAAAAATCTTGGCAAAGAAGAGGCGGCCGAAGGGCTCTACCAAGAGGCGCTGGCCATTTACCAAAAGCTGGCCGAGGCCAAGCCGGGCTATCTGGAAGATCTTTTAAAAATACTCAATAATTACGCACACATACTCGAGAGTGAAGAGGCGTTTAAAAAGCTTGCATCGCTCTATGAAGAGATGGCGGAGATTGCCAGAAGGTGGGCGAGCCTCGATACCCGTTTTGCAACGATAGAGTTTAGAGCACTGGGTATGGAGCTTTGCTATCTCGCCAAGGCCGCTTTGTGGGTAGATTTGGGCAGGCGTTTCGAGCGCTATCGCAATACCCGCATCAGCCTCCGGGCTCCCGAAGAGATACTCGATATATTCTGGCTTGAAAAGGGGGCACCGCTACCTGATGAGAAGGCACAAGAGATCATAAAAGACGCGATGCACCAAGCCCCCGCCATTCGCGAGGAGTGGGAGCGCTTCGTTTCGCGCCTGGCGAGTCTGACGGCAGAGAGGTCGCTTTAATCAGTGGCGGATGAGAATATTTTGCGCCTTGGCGCCCTCCTTGCCACCCGACTCCATTTTGAAGCGCTTCCGCTCTTCGAGCCAGTCGGGGAGTGTTGCAAGAAAGTATTGCGATACAAAGGATGGCAGGCCCTTCAAGGCCTCCTTGACTTGCGCTTTAAACTCCTTAGAGGGGTCTTCTTGAAGGAAGATTTGGCGAAAGGGGCTTATCTCGGGCTCTTCTTTGCACAACGATGCGATACGCTCGTAGGGGGGCCTCGTTTTGCAAGATAGCTTCAGGCCGCTGAGGCGGGCGAAGGCTTGCAGGTTGTAGCGGCAGAGCGCCTGCCTGGCCAATCGTCCGAGCGGGCTTTCGATTTTGCTGTGTGAGAGATAGAGTGCGATGGCTCCCAGCCGCAAAAGGGCGTCACAGCCCGCTTCGCTTTCGGGCAGATATCTCGCCAGCAGATAGAAAAGGCTCTCTTTTTGGCGCGAATCGACATTTGCATCCCACAAAATGGGGTAAAGTATCATCTCGTTCTCTCTTAGAAAGAGTAAAGCCCGTTTTTGGTATGCATCGCGGTTTTGTCGTATCGTCTCCCATCGCGGCAAAGAGCTGGCGGCATAGTGGGGCAGATCCTTTTCCAGCAGCCCTTCGAGCAGTTCGACAGCATGAGAGAGCGATGTTTTGGATTCAAACTGACTTTTCAGCGCTTCGAAAACCGTTTCGGACCTTTCGGCAAGATGGATACTCAGTTTCTTGTAGATATCCGCTGCCATCAGAGCCCTCTGTCTGTTTTCGAGCGTTTGTCGCAAAGTAGCTCGAAGAGCTCTTCGCCGTAATGGCTCTTCTCATCGCAAACACGCTTGAGCAGTTCTTTGCATTCGCCCGAAAAGAGGGCATCCTGCTCCCGACGATATAGACGGTTGAATGCGGGGTAGAGCTCTTTGAGGATGGCATCTACAACGATTCGCCGCAGTTCGGAGTCTGTGGGAGAAGCGAACTTCGCCACCTCTCTCTCGATACGGTTGGTGATATTGATCCATTTGCGGTGGGGCAGCGGCAGATCTTCACAATCGATATCGCTGAATACTCTTTGAACTCCCTCATCTATCGCCGCGAGATGGATAGCGTTGAGTCCGCTGTAGTTCAGCTCGAAATTGTAATGAAAAATCTTGTCCAGAAACTCTTCGCTCATTTGGCTTTCGATGCCGTGCTTTTCGTGGGCGTAGCGGTTGATCACCTCGTCGTTGATCGCCATTATGACGATACTGTTGTCCCCTTCGAAGAAAAAGCGCAGCCGCTCGAGCAGTCTATAGGCCTGCTCGGGCACAAGTCTGTCGAGATCGTCCACGAGCAAAATGAAGGGTTTCTTCTTTGTGCCGAGCCCCGAAAGTATCTTGCGCAGCTCTTCTTGTTGGCGGCTCGTTTGGGTAATAGCCCGATCGAGGTCTTTGTCGAGGAGTTTGAGTTTTTGGGTGATATTGTCGATAGAGAGCTCGAGTTTCGTCTGCAGGTAGCGCTCGGCCCCCAGCAGGGCGACAGCCGCCATACTCTTGATGAGTTTGCGCATAGCGCCTTTTCGAGGGCCTTCGAGGATGGTGTAGAGCCGCTCGAGCAGTGCCAAAAAGATATCGGGCTCGCCGGCGAAACGCCACGCTTCGAAAAATAGAGTCTTGCTCTTCTTTTTTTCGTAACTCTTTTGCAGAGCTTTGAGCAGGGAGCTTTTGCCCGTACCCCAGGCACCGTTTATGGCTATGCAGAGCGCACCCTCACCGTTGACTCTATGCAGTTTGTCAATCGTCTCTACTACCTGCTCTACATACTTCCCGTTTTCGCTATCTCTTAGATACTCTTGTGCACTCAAAGGTTTATCTATTCTCATAGGCGAATTATATCGCAGCGGAGAGCGAAACTCCCGCCAAAATCTCCATCTTCGCCATTTTTGCGACTACAAAGCCGAAACATATCGGCGAAGCCGCGGCAAAAGTCCGCGGGTCAATACGCTAAAAGGGATAAAGAGATATAATCTTTTTATCTGAAAGATATCGAAAAGGAGAATATATGGCTATAAAAGTGGCTGTAAACGGAACCGGACGAATCGGTCTGTGTGTGATAAAACTGCTGATGGAGAGAGACGATATGGAGCTGGTGGCCATCAATACCACCGCCAAAGCGGAAATGCTCGAATATCTTCTCAAGTACGATACCGTCCACAGAGGAATCGACGCCAAAGTGATAGATTCCGAAACGATAGAGATTGCGGGCAAAGCTGTCAGAATGTTCAGCGAGAGAGATATAGAGAGAGTCGATTTCGGCAGTACCGGTGCGGAAGTGGTAGCCGAATGTACAGGTGTCTTCCTGACTGGCGAATCGGCCAGAAAGCACCTCAAAGGGAGTGTGAAGAGAGTGGTTCTCAGTGCCCCCGCCAAAGACGATACCCCCACCTATGTGATGAATATCAATACCGACGACTACAAAGGCGAGGAGATTGTCTCCAACGCCAGCTGTACCACCAACGCTCTCGCACCCGTCTGCAAGGTCCTCGACGACGAATTCGGTATAGAAAACGGGCTGATGACTACGGTTCACTCCTATACCAACGACCAGAATCTTCTGGATGTAAAGCACAAAAAGGATTTCAGACGCGCAAGAGCCGCGGCTATGAATATGATACCTACTTCCACGGGAGCGGCCAAAGCGATAGGTCTGGTCATGCCCCATCTGAAAGGGAACCTCAACGGCTTCGCAATGCGTGTACCCACGGCCGATGTCTCGGTGGTCGATCTGACTGTAAACCTGAAAAGAGAGCTGAGCGAGGCGGCTGTAAACGACGCCTTCGAAAAAGCGGCGGCGGCAGGCTTCGAGGGCATCATAGAGATAGACCACGACAAGAGAGTCTCCAGCGACTTCATAGGCTCCTCCTACAGCTGTACCTTCGTTCCCGACCTCACGAGAGTGGTGGGAGAGAGAACGGTCAAGGTGATAGCCTGGTACGACAACGAGTGGGGTTACAGCAACAGACTCGTAGATATGATGCACTTCGTATCCACACACTGAGAATACCCGCTCGAAATACGAAACTCCCGAGAGTCCCCTACTCTACGCTCTCGCCGACCGGTGGCGGAAGGCCCACGAGGCAGAGTGTCCGATATGGCGCTTCGTTATCCTCGAGGCTCTTTCGCTCTATTTTTCAAAGGGGCTCTCCCCCGGCTCGATTACATGCGGCCTGAAAGGCTCCTTCCCGCCCGCCTCTATCTCCAGCTTTATCCAGTTTTGCGACTCTCCTCCGAAGGTCTCGAGTCTGTAGAAGTTCTCTATACTCCTGCCCTCTTCGTCTTCGAGGGGCTTGTCGAAACGGTAGCGATGCGTATCTCCGTGTATCAGCAATATCTCTCCATCGAACCGGAGGGCCTCTCTGCGCAGAGTCTCTATCATCTTCCGATATATCCTTCTTCTCTTTTTCGTAGAGAAGATATCTGCCTGCATAGCTATGAGCACAACGGGCAAGCCCCTGTCGGTGGCACGGGCAAAAGCTCTCTCGAGCCATCGGATATCCGCTCTCATGCGGGCTTTGGCCTCATCGTTCATCCTCGTGCACACTTCTCCGCCTCTTTTGCAACTCTTCGAAAAGCCGTTGGCGCTTCCCACGAGATGCAGCGTCACGAACAAAACGGAATCCTCTATGTATATACTGTTCTCGGGATAGCCTCCCATTCTCTCCACCGCCGGCGCTTTTGGCCCCTGCATCCTCTTTTTGCCGAAAAATCTCCTTCTGAGAAAATCGAGCCTCTCGAGGGGGTCGTACGAGCCGCAGCTTCTCCTGTGGCAATCTGTCCATTCGTTGTCTCCCGGCGTATAGAGTACGGGGATTTTCAGCCTCTCGAAGTAGCTCTCGATATCGTCGGCTATCGCTCTGTCGCTACACGGAGTGTGTCCGTCTTTGCTGTCACCGGTAAAAAGGGCGAAAGCGAGCTCTTTGGAGGCTTCGACACTCCCGAGCGTCCCCAATTTGGCCCTGCCGTCGAAATAGAGCTCGTTCGGAAGTACCGCTATCCATATCGCCCAGAGGGGTGAGAGGAGAGCGAAATATAGAATCGCCGCTCTAACTCTCATAGCGCCTGCCTCTTCGAAGTCTTACTGCAAACGAAGGCGCGAAGAGTGCTGCAGCGAATATCGATGGAGCGAAGAGATTGTATCTACTCGGGAGTTTCGAGAAGAAACCATAACCCGGGAGCACCAGAACTATACCGGGTATCGACATATATTCATGCAATATCGATCCTTTTTTCTAAATATCGAAGAGTCTCGTACTCAGATATCTGTCCGCGGAGTCGGGTAGAATCGTGAGCACCCTCGCCCCCTTTTTGCCGTATGAGCCCAAAACCTTCTCCACCCCGGCGAGATTAGCCCCGGAAGATATCCCGGCGAAGAGCCCGGTCTCTCTCGCCAGAAGTCGGGAGTGCTGCATCGCCTCTTCGTCTTCTATCGTGACTATATCGTCTATGAGGCTCATATCCAGAGTGGCCGGCAGGAAGCCGGCGCCTATACCCTCTATGGAGTGGCTGCCCCTGCGCCCCTGACTCAGAAATGGTGAGCCTGCCGGTTCGAGAGCCACTATCCTGAGCTTCGGAATTCTCTCCTTCAGATATCTCCCCGTACCGCTTATCGTACCGCCTGTACCCACGGCACAGACGAAGATATCTATATCGCCCTCCATCGCCTCGAAGACCTCCGGTCCCGTCGTTTTGTAGTGTGCATTGGGATTGTCCGGGTTTTCGAACTGTCTGGGGAAGAAGATATTTTCATAACTCCCAGCTATCCTCTCGAGCTCTTCGAGCGTCCCTTCCATACCGGCGGATGCATCCGTAAGTCTCAATTCGGCCCCCAGAAAACGCAATATTTTTCTCCTCTCCGGACTCATCGACTCGGGCATCACCACTATCAGTTTCAGGCCTCTTGCGGCACAGACACCGGCAAGCCCTATTCCGGTATTTCCGCTCGTAGCCTCCGCCACTACCGTATTTTCGTCTATCTCTCCCCTCTCGAATGCCCTCTCTATCATCTCCAGTGCCACTCTATCCTTCACCGAACCCATCGGATTGAGAAACTCCGCCTTGGCATAGACCTGTGCATCGTACCTGCGCGAGAGGTAGTCGAGCCCAAGCAGAGGAGTCTGCCCTACAATCCTCCCGATACTCTTCTCTTTCATCTGCATCATCCCATTCTTATAAAATCGTTCTGCGTCTCGTCATAGTAGCATATCTCTCCGCCGACGAACTCGTAGTGCCAGCTACAGAGATAGAGATTCCCCTCCTCTACCCTCCTACTTCAACTCCGCACAACGGTAATATGACGAGACCGAAGCTCCTACTCCTCGAGTTTTCACACTTCATAGCGAAATGGCGAAAGCGAAGTGCCTACGAACTCATGAGCTCATTGGCGAGAGTCGTAGCGGAGACAGTGGGCCTGGGGCGGTAGGGTCACCCACCTTCCATCTATCCTGCCATTCCAGCCGATATAGTCGATACTATCATCGCTCATCGCAATAAAGGCATTTTTTTCCACATCGAAGGTGGCGTAATTCTCTTCATTGAAGAGAAAATAGCTGTAACGCAACTTGCCACTTGTAGCATCCCAGATGCGAAGGGTATGGTCTCTACTGCCCGAGACGATATGGCGGCCGTCGGGGCTGTAGGCGAGGGCGTTGACCGAGCTTTCGTGCCCTCTAAGCGTCATTAGCGCTTCGCCGCTTGTCGCATCCCAGATGCGAAGGGTACTGTCAAGACTGCCCG
>CAJXJF010000076.1 GCA_913054475.1 uncultured Nitratifractor sp. | reverse complement strand
ATTGGAAGACTCTTTGCAGTTTTAGCACTTCCCCCAAATCGACAAACGAAAAATCGGCTCCACCAATGTCTTGGAGCGTATCAACAAAGAGATACGAGCTCTTTCCATCCTATACCTCCTATATTAGACTCATCGGTACTTATTTGATGGAGAATGCCAGAGGCTACAGGAGGTGATGGAAATTTATGAGGCGCGGCTGAATGCCGCTTGCGAACATTTCTCGACATTATCCCTCGGTTGAAACTGGCACTGTGATTTCATTTCGTGAATGACTTTTGATAGAACCAAAGTCCCGTTATTCTCCATTTGTGGGGCTGAAGCCTCCGACTCCTTTGGGGAGCGAGGTGCAAAGATATTTTGTGCATAGGGAAGCTATGCGAAGTATCTTATAGAGGCGAAGCCCGCTGCCGGGGTGGAGAGAGCCTCTTCTATCCTAGAGTCCGAGACAATGCCCCCGAGGGCGATTACCGGTATCTCTATCTGTGAGACAAGCTCCGCAAATCTCTTCGGGCCAAGCGCTTCTCCCTTGCCGGGAGAGGCGAAGAGAGGGCTGAGTGTGAGCATATCGGCTCCAAGCTTTTGGGCTCTGAGCATCTCGGAAAGAGAGTGCGTACTGACAATCGTAAAGAGCTCTCTCTCTTTCGCATCCCTGACATTCTCTATCTGCGATGATTTCAGGTGTACCCCGTCGGCTCCGAGAGCGAAGGCGAGTTCCCAATCTCCGTGGAGCAGAATTTTGCTGAAGTCGTATCGGGAGGCTTCCCGTATGAAAGTCACGGCGAAATTGGCATAGTCGTCGTTATCTTTGTCTCTATAGAGTATGTAGTCGGCTCTTTTGCAGATGCGTTGCAGATCTTCTTGCAGTCTGTCGAAATGCAGTATGGACGGATCGCTGATCGCATACGAGATCATATGGAAGTTCAATCTCGCTTTCTACACTCTTCGAGCAGCTTTTCGAGGATTTCGCTCTGCTTTCTGGCCTCTTCGAGTCTGGCAAAACCAGAAAGCATATATTCACTCAGTAGTACGAAAAGAAGCCCCGGCAGGCTCCACAACAGAGCTGCACTCAGCGCATAGAATAGCCCGAGATAGTGGATATTCCTCATAAATGCCGAAATAGCACCTACGAATACGAAGGCCCAGCCGACACCTATGAAGATGTTGAGAAGGGCGGAGATGAATTTGTCTTTGAGTCTCATTCCGTTTTTTATACGGCTCCCATGGTATCCACTACGGGTTCGGGTGCTTTTTCGGGATGCTCATCTTCGAGGGCTACGGCACCGGCAAGATAGACATATGTGAGTATCATGAATACGAATGTCTGCAGGAGTGCCGAGAAGGTGAGCAGCAGATATCCAGGCAGAGGTACGAGCCAAGGTACGAGCATGAGCAGTACCCAGAGGAAAAGGTCGTCACCCTTGATGTTTCCGAAAAGTCGGAAAGAGAGAGATATGATTCTCGATATATGGGAAACTATCTCTATGGGAAACATAAGAGGTGCCAGCGCCTTGACGGGCCCCATGAAGTGTGCGAAGTAGTGCTCTACACCCTGCTTCTTTATTCCTTCGTAGTTGTAGTAGATGAAGACCACCAGCGCCAAGGGCAGAGTCACATTGATATTGGAGGTGGGAGATTCGAAACCGGGGATTATACCTATGAGGTTCGAGATCAGCACGAAGAGACCTATAGTGGCTACAAGAGGCAGATATTTTCTGGCAAGCTCCTCTCCTATCACATCTCTTCCCATTGCTATCACGGCCTGCAGGTAGGCCTCCATCACATTCTGTGCACCTCTTGGCACAGCCCTCATATTCTCCGTAGCTTTCGAAGCCAGCCACATAAGCACAACCGAAACAAGTATCAGATGCCCTATCACCAATCCGTTTCCATGACCGGTAATAGAGCCGATAAAGGTAAATACGCCTTCCATTCCTCATTATCCTCTCATTGTAGAATTTGCAGAATTATAACCTCTTTTTACTTATGAGCATCCCTCTCTTGGCCGTATAAGTCTCGAAAATCCTCTCATATGCGCTCCTATCGATATTTGCTGCCGTAGGCAAACAGCGGATTTCGCTCTTTTAACATATGAAAAGAGTATCTTCCATCCTCGACATCGACTCTCGGAGGTCTTTTGTAGAGTCTGAAAAAGTCGTAACCCTCTTTCAGATTCTCCCAGAAGGGATACCATTTGCTTGAATAGTGTCTCTTTAGGCTTGCCTCATCCATTCTGAAGGGATAGATATCTATCCGGGTGTGGGAATATCCGCTCTCTGCGGCTGCATCGACTACACTCCTTAGCTCCTCCAACTCCTCCTCTTTCATGCAGATGTCACCTTCGCGGCAACTATCTTTTCGGGTGATGTATATTCTCTCCGTACTCCTATGGAGCATTTTGTCGTAGTCGTTCGGATACGAAATGCCTATTGCACTCTCCGGTGAAGACCCCATCTCGAGAGTATAGAAACCTTCGGGTATGTGGCCGTCTCCATACTCCAGCTTGGGTCCGGGCAGATAGCTGTATTTTGAAAGTTTATAGGTTTTTAGAAGTCTATATGTTCCAAGAACGCTCATCCACAGCTCCATTGACGCCTCTTCTTTGAAAATCTGCAAAAATACGGCGTTGCCCAACTCCCCTCCGATCTTCTCTATAAGATCCTCGATGCTAGTAAATTCGTCGTCGAACAGTGCTCCGCCCCCTTCGTCGGTCTCGTTCTCATCCGACGATACGGGGGGCCAGAGTACCGACCAGACAAAAGGACTTGCCTCTTTCGAGGGTTCCTCCGCGCTCCTTTGTCTCTCCGATTTTTCGGGGTTGTGCTCGGACTCTTTTGGCTCATCTGTATTCGAAGGGACGGGGTGTGTGTTCGCAGCTCTTTTCATAGCGTTTTGTGCAGGATTCTTTTTGCGAGTGGGTACCAAAGCGATATCCTTCCCGCTTCGCTTAAGGATAGGGGGGCTCTTCTTTTTTTCGATCGTGCTATCCTCGCGAGGCTTCACAAGACTCTCTATCAATCTCGACTCATCGCTCTGTAGAGTCTGCATCCGCTCTCTGTTTTCGTATGAAGAGAGGAGCGGTTCTTGCTCACTCAACTCCTTATGGGTGAATAGAAAAAAGAGAGCCAGCATACTGATCGCCATAGCGACATTGACGATTACGATTTCAAGCTTTTTCATCACGATGCGTCTCCATCCATACTTTTCAGCCGCCCCCCACAAAGTGCATAAATTCCACCCTCTCTCCACTCTTCAAACGACGACTGCTCCACTCATCTTTTTTGACTATCTTCATATCGATAGCAGCGGCCATCACCTTTTGGGCTATTTGTAGATTCTCCATCAGCCGCAAAAGGGTAGTGCCCTCCTCTACCTCCATCTTTTCGCCGTTTACTTCTATATTTATATTCGCCATACTCTTCTTTTCCATTCTTCAGATTGTCGCTTCGGAGACAATTTTATCAGATATTCAAGCAATGTCAAGTAGAATAGTCGAAAATTTCGCTATAGGTGGAGAGAGAATGAGAGAGAAGAGAGTCGTGGGTCTGTTGCTGGCAGCGGTTTTGCTTGTTTCCAATGGCTGTGTGCAAACCACTCCCGTCAAAAGGATCAAGAGGGTCACAAAAAAGAGAAGAAGCTACTCACGCATGATGGGTTATTCATACAAAAGGGAAAGAGACTACTCTCTTGCCCCGGAGCCGTACTCTTTGGCTTCCGACGAAAAAGATCCAGAGCTTCTGGGGCCGCAGACCACTTTGCGGGAACACCCTCTCAAAGAGAGTAAAGAGGAGTTGTCCTCTTCGCCGAAAAGCAACGACAACAAGCCGGAGGTCGAGTCGTCGATTCCCGCGCAGAGTGCCGACAATACGCCAAAAGCGGAGGTGGTCTCCGAACTATATGACGACAATGGCGATACGAAGAAGAAGAAAGCGAAGAAGAGCTCATCCATGAGTAGGAGTGAGTGTATAGGCATTATCGGTTTGGCCAAATTCAATCAATACAGCAAAAAGTATGGAGGGGAGGGGGCAGCGATAAGACGCTGCATAATACTCAAGAGGCTGGGCGGATAGTCACCCTGCCTCTATATCCTCTCTTTTCCATCGTGAAGGGTCGAGGAAGGTATCGTCGTCGATATGTTTGAAGGAAGCCTTGAGCATGGTGAAGAGTTTTTCATGTCGAAGCTCCATCTGTGCAAGCCACTCTTTCGTACGGGCCCTTGCGTAGGGCATTTTGACATTCACCTGCATGGCGGGGCAGGCTTCGTCTCCTATGGTATGGAAGCGATTCTCTTTCGCGAAGGCTTCGAGCATACTCTCTCTCGCCTCTATGAGGGGTCTTATTACATGAAAACCTCTTTCGGCTTTGTATATCGGTGCCATGGAGCGGAGTGAACCGTTGTAGAACATATTCATGAAGAAGCTTTCTACGGCATCGTCGAAGTGGTGTCCCAAAGCTATCTTGTTGAAGCCCCCCTTCTGGGCGTAGCTGTATAGCGCGCCTCTTCTCATCCGTGAGAAGTAGCTGCAAAACGAGCTGTTTTCTCTGATGCTCTCTTTCGATACTTCATAGATATCGGTCTCATATACGCTATGCGGTATCCCGTATTCGAGGCAGTGTTCGTGGAGGGCTTCGTAGTTTTCACCCTCCATTCCATAACTGATTGTGCAGGCATGGAAATCGAAATCAAAAGGTGCGTGCAGCTGCATATTCTTGAGCAGATGTACCAGCGTCAGGGAGTCCTTGCCTCCACTCAGGCCCACGAGTACCCTATCTCCCTCTCCGATGAGTCTGTAGTTTCCGTTGCTTTTGCCGAAGACTCTGAGGAGTTTCTTGCTGAATCTGGCTCTCTTCATGACCTGTCGCGTACCTTTGTCGATCGCTCTCTTTGGGAGAGCTTTTCGAGCATGGAGACTATGAAGGAGCTGCTGAGCCGAGAAGAGTGTTTGAGAAATTCGTCGAAATCGAAAGCCGCATCCATGTCGGCAGCGTCGCTGATGGCTCTGAGTACGAAGAAGGGTATATCGAAAGCGTCGCATACCGCCGCCACGGCCGCACCCTCCATCTCTATCGCATCCGCGTCGAAGGTACGGGCGATCCACTCTTTGCGCTCGTTGTCGGCTATGAACTGGTCTCCGGTGGCTATTATCCCCTTTTTGAGCTCTATACCCTTTTCGTTCGCCACCTCTTTGGCTATATGCAGCAGCTCTCTGGAGGGCTCTATATATACTTTCCCCTCGGGTACATATCCGTGGGGATGACCGAAGGCGCTTATATCGAGATCGTGTTGGCACAGCTGGGTAGCCGCCACCAGATCACCGATTTTCAGAGCCGGATCTACCGCTCCGGCGACACCTGTAAAGAGCAGCTTTTCACAGGCGAAGTGCTCTATCATCGTAGCCGCTGTCAAAGAGGCGAAGACCTTGCCTATTTTGCTGTAGGCCAGGACTATATCGAGATCCCTGTATCGCGCTATATGATAGGTATTGCCTCCATACTCCACATCTTCGTGTTTGGAGAAATATTTCAACAGCGGTTCATGCTCTCCGATTTCGAGAAAAGGGTCCACCTCTTCTACCATCGCTCCCATTATGGCTATCTTCACGCCAACTCCTCCAGCGCTCTGACGGTACTCTCGAGAGAGGAGATGTCGGAGATGTTGAAGTGGGGTTTTTTCGTAGCCCGTCTATTGAGCCCTTTGAGTACGCTTCCGTGACCGAACTCTATATAGCAGTCCGTCTCATCGTCGAATGCGGCTATGGACTGTTTGTAGAGTACGGGTGAGACGAGTTGCTTCGGAAGAAGCTCCAGCGCCTCCTGTGCGCTCTGGTATTTTCGGGCGCTTACATTCGAGATTATCGGAGCTATGAAGTTGTCTCTCAGACTCTCCTTCAGAGCCTCTGCAAGCGGTTCTACCGCACTTTGCAGAAGAGGGCAGTGGCTGGCTACGGACATATTCAGCAGCATGGCCCGTCGCGCTCCGGCCTCCTTGAGTATGGGCTCGAGAGTCTGAAGATCGCTTTTGATACCGGCTATGACTATCTGCCCTTCGGCATTGTAGTTCACCGGCCAGACGGAGGCTCCCTCCTCTCTGGCAGCCGCACAGAGCTCCTCCACCTTTTTGTCGTCGAGGCCGAGTGATACGAGCATACCCACATCTTTGTCGGAGCACGCCTCTGCCATCAGTCTGCCTCTGAGGTGCACCAGCTCCACCGCAGATGGGATGTCGATGGCTCCCACAGCACTGAGAGCGGAAAATTCGCCGAGCGAGTGACCCAAGGCGAAAACCGGTTTGAGAGGCATTTCGTTTTCGAAAAGCTTGTGGGCTATGGTGCTTACGAGCAGTATAGCCGGCTGGGTATATTCGGTTCGTTCGAGCATATCGTTCTCTTCGAAGAGAAGTTTTTCAAAATCGATTCCGCTTTTGTCGGAGGCCTCTGCGAAGAGTCTTGCGGCCTCATCGCTTCCTTCGTAGAACTCCCTACCCATTCCGACGGCCTGAGAGCCCTGTCCTGGAAAAAGAAATGCACACTTCAATGCCATGATTGTTCCTTTTACTGATTTTGAAAGCTATTTTAGCGAAAAAGAGATATCTTTCCCGACTCCCGAAAAGAGCCGGCATGGTTCAAGTGCAGCGACGGAAGGCTGTTGAAAAGCTTGGGGAGAAATTTCACAAAGTTCCATCTTCCAAATCGAAGCTATCCGACAATGGATATAAAAGTTCCTCAAAGTAGATAGCAGGGAACAAAGAAAGAGAAACTCCCCCGAAATTGCCATGGGAGTGTTCAAATTTCTGTGTCAACTGAGAAAAGCCGCAATATAGGACTTTCGAGATTTTAGGGTGCAAATCGAGAAAGAGTCTCGCAACGACGATGGCGATAGCTCGCAGGGGCGGGATGAAGCAGGGGATGATACGAAAGAGTGATAAGCTCGATTCACCGCTCTTCTCTTTCGCAAAGAGG
>CAJXJF010000075.1 GCA_913054475.1 uncultured Nitratifractor sp. | reverse complement strand
CTGTAGTGGTGATATTTCAGGGATTCAGGCTGCTCTATTGTGAGTGGGTATAGCTTTTAGAGTTCAATGCCCAAGTGAAGTCATGACTCTGAAATGGCTATAACACTTTCGGGGGAATTACCAAACCTCCCGGTTTCGAAAAGGCGGGTTTCACTCTCGACAAAATAAGAAAATTGCGGTACGGCTCCTCCACTTCCGACATCGTACCTATCTCCCAATGAGTCGTATTCGATAATCCAGAAAAAGTATCGTCTATCTTGCAGCTTGAGGGGGTGGCGGAGAGAGGGGGATTCGAACCCCCGGTCCGGGAAGCCCGGACAACGGCTTTCGAAGCCGCCGCATTCGACCACTCTGCCATCTCTCCATATCGTAGGAGTGGAATTATAGCGACGCTCGGAGATAAATTCAAGAGAGATTCCCGCCGCTACGACAAATCGCGGAGAGATATCCCGTAAATTCCGCATCCGGATAGTGCTATAATGTCGGAGCTATGAAACTATTCGTAAAGGTTGTCCCGAATGACTCTCGCAGATTCCGCCATATTGGGCGTAGTGGAAGGTCTCACGGAATTTCTGCCCATAAGCTCTACCGGCCATATGATAGTCGTATCCTCCTGGCTGGGTCTGGAGCAAAACAGTAACACCAAGGCTTTCGAAGTAATCATACAACTGGCCGCGATTGCCGCTTTATTCACCAACTACAAAGAGAGATTCTCACTACGGGAGATTAGGCTCTGGATGAAAATCTTCGTAGCTTTTCTGCCTCTCGCTGTCGTGGGTTTCATATTCAGACATGAAATCAAAGAGCTTTTCAGCGTCGAAATCGTGGCTGTGATGTTCATAGTCGGAGGTCTGATCTTCCTGCTCGTAGAAAAATTCTACGACGACAAGAGTCACTACAAAAGGCGTCTGGAAGATGTGGGCTGGAGAGAGGCTGTTGTAATAGGGCTCTTTCAGGTATTCGCTCTCATACCGGGAACCAGTCGGGCGGGCTCCACCATAATAGGAGCGATGCTTAGCGGACTCGACAGAAAGACAAGCGCCGAATTCAGCTTCCTTCTGGCGCTTCCCGTCATGCTCGCGGCAAGTGCCTACGATATCCTCTCGCACTGGGAGGAGTTCGGAAATCAGGATATCGCTACTCTGGGAGCGGGTTTTCTGACGGCATTCGTAACGGCGCTTCTCGCGATGCGTCTCTTCATCGGTTTTCTGGAGCGCTTCACCTTCGTATCCTTCGGTATCTATCGAATCCTGTTCGGCTTGCTACTTCTCACTCTCTATTGAGAGCGTGGAGATTACCCCTCCTCCACTGTTATCCTTTAAAGCTTTTGCAAGTCATATCTGCTCAATAAACTATCGTAAGGTATCTTGAGCTTGTCATGAAGATTTCTTACCATATCCAAAGTCAACCTTCTTTTTTTATTCAGTACTTCCGATACCCTGACTCTGTTTCCAAAAAGCTCTGCCACATCTTTTTGCTTCAATCCCTCTTGTTCCATTCTAAACTTTATAGCTTCTATAGGATCCGGTATATCTATTCCAAAGTGTTTTGCTTCATAGTTTTCTATAAGAGTCGACAATATCTCCAGCTCATCGAACTCTACCGTTCCCTCTTTTGCATCCATCAAGAGCTCCACTCTCTGTAAAGCTTCTTCATAATCTTTATCTGTTCTTATAGGTTTGATATTCATGATTACAAATCCTCCACTTTTATTTTGTCATACTGCTTATGAGTCCCGATAAACTTGATAAAAACTATCTTCGCTGTATAGTTTATCTTGACAATTAGTCTATATTTATTTCCACAAATATTAAAGACTATTTTGTTGCCACCTACAACACTTGCACTTTTATATTGGATTTTTATATCATTCGGGCTCGACCAAATGCCAATCTTAGTGGGAGCAGTTCTACAGCTCCCCATCAATGCAGTTTGTTTTTTTCGCTTGAGAATAGTTTCCTCTTCGCTACCAAGATTTCTCAGGCCGGTTCACTCTCCATATATAGTGTATCGGGACAAAAATCTTGACCATTTCTCCATTGAATACTATCCATAAACGGTTTGACTGTTTTAAAATAGCTTTTATCTTTTAGTTGTCTGAAAAAACCTCTATCGAGATATGGAGTGACATCGAATATCCTGGTCTCATTATTCGTAAAAGTTAAAATCAATTTATAATCATCTGTCGGTTTTACATCCTTTACTCTCGGATTTATTTTACACCTCCCGATATATCCATCTTCTAACTATACATCGATCAAAATCATCGGAGCAAGCTGATAGTTTGTATAATAGCGAATATGAGCTTATTCCATCTCAAACTACAAGCGAAATCATCCAATTCTCATGCTATAAACGAGAAGCACGGTACTCCGGTATCGGCACTCAACGCCTGCGGACTCTTGCAAGTGTCACTTTCGCCAGCAGATGAGGAAGCTCGATATCTCTTTTGGGGTCGTGCCAGAAGACTACAGAATCGACCTCGACCGCCTCTATACGCCAGCCCTCGTTCATCTCCTTTTCGAGCACTCTGCAAAAGCTTTTCGAAAGCCTTTCGACTTTGGTACCTCTGTAAGTAATATGGTACGGCACAAGCGTAGTGTCGATATCGCACGAATCTCCCGCCACAGGACGGGAAGCCTCTTCGATATATGAGTATGGAGATACGCTCAGGACCACATCTGCAAGTCCCATGAGCAGGATTTTGCCCGAAGGGGGAGGATGCCGCGCCCTGTCTCTCTCTATGGAGACGCTTTTTTTGAATAGAGTGTTGGCATCTTCGAGCCACTTCAGCAATAGAGGGTCGTCGGTGACTATCATGAGCTCCTTTTTGGCTCTCGTAAAGGCCACGAAAAGGAGTCTGAGCCACTCATCGTCCATACTCTCGCGTCTGTGAACCACCACTACCACCCTCTCGAACTCTCTCCCTTTCGATTTGTGCATAGTAGTACATACGACTCTCCCCATCTTTTCGAACTCCGAAAAGTCCAGCTCCTCGAGATAGTTTCTCCATAGAGTGAAGAAAAATCTCTCGAATTCATCTACGAAGGTATCTATGACCGCATGTAGAGTATCGAGTCTTTTGGAGTTGCGAAATTTTCTCTCCATATATTCGAGAGCCTTCTGTATATCCGCTCTGTCAAACTCGCTTCCGTCTCTGCATATAGAGCGTAGATAGAGGGTGAAATCATGGATTTCAGCCAGATTTTTGAGCCTGTAACCCTTTCTCTGACCGATAAAGGATGGTTTCAGACCCTTTTCGAAAAGCTCGGAGTAGATAGATGCCGTCTCTTTGTTGCTGAAGGCGAGAAAGGCACTGCTGAAGTCACTATCGACGGGAGGCGCGAAGAGCTCCGATGCGACGACACTCAGATAGGGACTCTCGCTATATACGATTTTCACCTTCGGGCAATCTCTCCTCTTCATGGCTACGAGTCGCCTGTCTTTCATCCTGCTTTCGAGATGTCCGAGTATCACTTCGGCCGTATCCAGAATCTTGGGACAACTGCGATAGTTTTCTACGAGATAGAAGTGCGCCACTCCCCCCTCTTCGTCGGAAAACTCCTCTTCGAATCTCTTGAAAAAGGAGATATCGGCACCATTTACGCTCTTGAGAATACACTGGTCGTCATCTCCTACAGCGATGATTCTCATATTCGAATCCTGGGCTCTGTAGAGAGCCTTTATCAGCGAAAAGGCGTCTTCGTTGATATCCTGAAACTCGTCGAGCATCAATACCGCTTTGAAGGGGACCTTCACCATACCCTTCTCTATCTGTTCGGCCGCTATGGATATGGCCCTCTCGAGCACTCCGGAATCGTTCTCGCCCACACTGCGGGCTATGAGTGAAAGAGCGAAACCGTGGAAGGTACGAATCTCCACATCTCTGGCTGTCGAAGCAATCAGCTTCTCCAGCCTCGCTCTGAATTCTGCGGCCGCGGAGTGCGAAAATGTAAGCATGAGGAAAGCTTCCGGTTTCACATCCTCTTTGAGTATCAGGGAGGCTATTTTGTGTACCAGTACGGATGTCTTTCCGCTTCCGGGACCGGCGAGTACCATAATCGCCCGATGCTCCCTCTCTTCGATGATTCTCTTCTGTGCATCCGAAAGTGAACCGAAAATCTTTTCGTACCTCGCCTTCGTCATGGGTCTGCTTATATCCTCTTTGAGGAGTCTGTATCGCCTTTTGAATCTGTTGTAGGAGAGCGTGAAGTAGTCTTTGAGGAAATTGGCCGCTTCACTATGGTTGTTCATCATTCTTCTGGCATACTCTCCGACGATATGAACCGCTTCCACTTTTCGTGTATAGTAGGCTTTGAGCCTCTTGTTGTATTCGATTTGTGTATATTTTCTTTTGCGCTCGAATTTGTCGCTTTTGTATATCTGCATGGGCGAATAGTAGATGAAGCGCCCCTCCGCCAACTTCAAAACACCGATTCTGTGCATAAAAAGAAGAGCCCTGTCTATCCATCTGACGGGTTTGGAGGCGAATTTCGAAAGCTCGAGGATGGAAAACTCCACCAGTTGTGCCTCTTTACTCTGCGAATCCGGAATTTTCCGGCTCAGATATTCGCAAAGCTTCGAAGAGAGTGTCCACTTCTTTTGCAGAGTCTCTTGCAGACGGAGGCGGTCTTTCACCTCATAGAACCATATATCGTTTATCCTGTCCACTCTCGAAAAATGGAAGAGACTCTTTTTGCTGCGCCACATCTTCAGGAGCTCTCTTATCGTATCGGAGTAGTTGGAGTTCTCATCTACGATACCGGCCTCTATAAGCTCTTCGTTGAGATACCTTATGGAGAGACTGCCCCTCTCCTCCGCGCTGAAAATTCTCAGGAGTAGCTTCTCTATTTCGATAACCTTCCGCAGAATTTCGCAGGAGTTTCGGGAGATATGCAAAGAGGACTCTCTATCGTCGCTTACGATACCGAGCTCTTTGAGCCTCAGAATACCGGCGGCGACATCTTTACGGGGAATACCGAGTATCATTGCCGCATCGTCGATTCTGTATGAGGCCGGCTTTCCTCTGCCCAGCAGACTGGAGAGCAGACTCTTGAGCGGCTGATACTCATCGGGTTTCATCCTGCCCTGCTCCAACGCATCTTCGAGTCTCTTGAACGAATCTACGGCTACGGCATCGGCGAAAAAACGGACTCTGTTTCTACCTCGATGGAGATACCCCTCCCTCTCCAGTTCCAGAAGCGCGGTTTTGACCTTCTCTTCCCAGCCGCTGCCACTCTCTTCCGTATCCCACCCGGCCTCTTGGGCTATCTCCCTGGCGCTCATGACTATCTCCTTGCCTTTGTGCCTTTTGAGTACCCTGAATATGGCGTTTATCTCATCTATGGTCAGCTTCGAACTGTTGAGTGTGGAAAAGTGCCTGTCGAGGTCGTTTTCATCGAAGAGAATGGGACAGTAGGCATCCAGACTCCCATCTCTGGCTCCCCTGCCCGCCTCCTGGGCGTAGTTTTCGAGAGAGTCCGATATCTCGTAATGTATTACGGTGCGGATATCCGCTTTGTCCACCCCCATACCGAATGCCGTGGTGGCCACGATGATATCTATTTCGCCTTCGAGATAGCCTTTGAGTATCTCCATCTTCTTCTCGCTCGCAAGTCCCGAATGGAAGGATGCCACACTTCTTGGAGCCAAGTCGACACTCAGAGTTTCGGCTATTTCGTCGCATCTGGCCGTGGAGGTAGGGATATAGACGAGCGCCGCCCCTTCACGCTCTTTGAGTATCTCGAGAAGTTTCAGATACTTCTGCTCTCTCTTTTCGACTCTCAGAGAGTCGTAGAGGAGATTCTTTCTCTCCGGGAGTGCGAGATAGCGTTTCATATCCAGGCCGAGAGAAGAGGAGAAGTAGGAGGTGATATCCTCTATGACATCGGGTTTGGCGGTAGCGGTAAAACAGGATACGGGTATACTCTCCTGCCAGGGCCGCTCCCGCAGGAGGTCGCTTATGAAGTTTGCTATATAGAAATAGTCGTGTCTGAAGTCGTGCCCCCAGGTGGAGAGGCAGTGCGCTTCGTCAACCACGAATCTGTCTATGTGTCTGTTTTTCAGGATTGAAAATATCACTCCGGAGCGCAGACTCTCGGGGGCCAGATAGAGAATATCGGCCTCTCCCTCCACAACTTTCGATATCGCATCCTGTCTCTCTATACTCGTCTGATATCCGCTGATGGCTACGGCGCTGAAGTTTGCCACATCTCTTTCGAAACTCTCGATATGGTCTTTCATCAGGGCCTGAAGCGGAGATATCACGACCGTCAGAGCTCTGCTTCGGGATGCCCTGTAGAGTGCGGGAAGCCAGAAGGTGAATGTCTTGCCTCCACCCGTAGGCAGAACCGCTATGAAAGACTCCCCTCTCATAGCCGCTTCGACTATATCTCTCTGCGAGATGAAAGCCCCTTCCTCCAGGGAGGCTTCGAGTCTGGGAAACTCCCTGAATCCGCTGAAACCAAACACCTCTTCGCTAAAAGCTCCTATATCGTCGAAGTCGCTCCCGAGTGTCAGCCCTTCGTGCAGTTTCACGATATCGGGGTAGGCATAGAGTATGGCGGGAGGGTGCGCCCTGACTTCGGTAAGAGGAGTGAGCAGAGAGAGGATATAGGCCAACTCCACCGGATGCGAAGATATGGCTTTTTCCAAAAGCTCTTCGTTCGTTATCAGCTTGCCGTAGAATCTGGCGATTATCCGTTTGAGAAGTATAGGGCTCAACTCTTCCGGAGTTTTAGGCATACTGTCGTAGAAGGCCGAGAATTTCCCACTCTCCTTCGTCAGCGTATAGAAAAGATTCTGCATATAGATATCGAGATCCATAAATCTCTCTACACACTTCAGATATAGAGTTTTGCTCAGGATGGCATCCTGGAGAGGATCGTTTTTGAAGTCGTCCTCTTTTTTGTAGTTTTTGGGGAGAGCGTGGAATGTCTTTTCGCTAAAGAGAAGCAGAGAGAGAGGAAGGGTATCTATCCTGGGTACCTCTTCGAGTAGGCCGACGAGAGATGTAAGAGCGATGTATCTATCGTCGAAATCTATGATATTGTGCCCGCATATGAAGTCGATTTCATCCGAATGTCCGTTCAGAAACTCTCTCATCTGCGCCGGTGAAGTGCTTCTGAGAGCATCTTCGCCTACAAGAGCTCCAAGCTCGACGATATTACCCAACCTATTGACTTCGAGATCGAAAAAGAGTATCCCCATCCCATCTCCTCGGACTTTGGCGAATATTGTAGCGAAGATAGTCTAAGCACAGAGTTGAGACTCCTTTTCCCAAATCCCGAAATAGAAAAACAATGAAATAAGCACAGATATTGTAGAATACGGAATTTCGCAGATGGATTTTCAGCTCTAAATACGAAAGCCAAGAATGGGATTTGACTCTATCGACTGCTTATATCATTTGAGAGGAGGATATGATGAAAAAAGCTTTTGTCGAGGTTTTACTGTTTTGTCTATTGTCGAGCAATACAATCTGGGCCCAACTGCCTACACGGGAGAATGTAACCGAACTCTATGTCG
>CAJXJF010000074.1 GCA_913054475.1 uncultured Nitratifractor sp. | reverse complement strand
CATCTGCTCTCCTTGTGTGGAGTTTGCACGATTATAGCAAAAAGTATTATTCGAAGGTTTACCTTTTCAACGCCTCTCAAAAAGCCAATACGCTACCAAATCTCGACTATCTACAGAAGCTTTCGATATATTGCGATGAACCAAATAGTGTTTAGAACTCTTTGTATCTATTTAAAAAGAACCAAAGAGATTATCAAATGAAGGCATCGAGGGGTATTTTCTCTATTTTCCTTATTTATTCGAGGGGTCGTTTCACCGATTATGGTATATTTTCATATCTATAAACGAAAGGCGGAAGAGATTTTGCGAATCGTAAAATATATCAACAAATTAGCGGCCGTAGTGCTGCTGACAGGAGTCGTCATGGCAAATTCCTTACCGGAATATCATCACCGAAGACTATCCAACGGACTCGAAGTCTATGCCATACCTATGCACAACGATACCGGGGTGATAACCACGGATATCTTCTACAAAGTTGGAAGCAGAGACGAGACCCTCGGCAAAAGCGGGATAGCGCATATGCTCGAGCATATGAATTTCAAATCGACGAAAAATCTCAAAGAGGGGGAGTTCGATTCCATCGTCAAGGCCCATGGAGGGGTCAATAACGCCTCCACAGGTTTCGACTATACACACTACTTCATAAAGAGCAGCTCCTCCAATTTGAAGATGGCGATGGATCTCTATGCCGAATTGATGAGCAATCTGAATCTGAGGGATGAGGAGTTTCAGAAAGAGAGAAAGGTCGTGGCGGAGGAGAGACGCTGGAGAACGGACAACAACCCTATGGGCTATCTCTATTTCAGACTCTTCAATACACACTATGTGGAGCACAGCTATCACTGGACACCGATAGGTTTCATGCACGATATAGAGAGTTGGAGTATAGAAGATATCAGAGAGTTTCACTCCCGTTTCTACAGGCCCGACAATGCCATACTGATAGTGGCCGGCGATATCGAATCCGAAGCTGTCTTCAGGCAGGCCGAAGAGAGTTTCGGAAAGATAAAAGTGAAAAAGCCGGCTGGAGCTTCGCCGCTTTGCAGAGCCAACAGCCCCTACGAGCCTCCGATAGATGGTGCCAAAAGAGTGGAGTTGCACAAAGAGTCCAACAAGCTCGACATCATCGCCATCGCCTTCTCCATACCCAATTTCGCAGACCGCGACCAGGTAGCTCTCTCTGCCATATCGGAGCTTCTAAGCAGCGGCAAAAGCAGCAGGCTGCAGGAGGAGCTGATTCAAAAAAGGCAGATAGCCAATCAGGTCTTCGGCTACAATATGGAGCTCAAAGACCCCGGAATCTTTCTTTTCCTGGCTATGGCCAACCCCGGGGTGAAGGCGGAAAGTCTCGAAGAGGCCATATGGGAGCAGATAGAGAGACTCAAAAAGGGGGATGTGAGCGAAGAGGAGATAGAGAAGGTCAGGCTCAACACCAAAGTCGATTTCATTCACGAGCTCGAGAGCTCCTCCTCTACAGCCGATCTTTTCGGCAGCTATCTCGCCAGAGGCGATTTGAAGCCGCTTCTGGATTATGAAGATAATTTGGATAAAATAACACCCGAAACTATAAAGGAAGTGGCCAAGAAATATTTCCGAAAAGATAAATCCACCACCATCATCCTCAGGAGCAGCGAAAAATGAGCCAGAATGTATGCGGCGCCATGACGGCGCTCATAACACCCTTCAAAAACGGCGAACTCGATGAAGCCGGTTATGCCTCTCTGATAAGGAGACAGATAGCCAACGGTATAGATGCGGTAGTGCCTGTGGGTACCACCGGAGAGAGTGCCACACTCAGCCACGACGAGCACAAGAGATGTATAGAGATAGCGGTGGAGGTGTGTAGCAAAAGCGATGTAAAGGTGCTTGCGGGGGCGGGAAGCAACGCCACGCATGAAGCCATAGATATAGCGCGACATGCGCAGGAGTGCGGCGCCGACGCTCTGCTCTCCGTCACTCCCTACTACAACAAACCCTCGCAGGAGGGGCTCTATAGACACTACAGAGCCATAGCCGAAGCCGTAGAGATTCCGGTGATGCTCTACAATGTCCCCGGTCGCACCTCCGTGGACCTTCTCCCTTCGACCGTATTCAGACTCTTCGACGAGGTGGAGAATATCTACGCCATCAAAGAGGCCACCGGCTCGATGGAGAGGGCGGTCGATCTCCTCGCGGCAAGACCGGGTCTATGTCTCGTGAGCGGAGACGATGCCATAGACTATCCGCTTCTGGCAAATGGTGCCCAGGGGGTCATATCGGTCACGGCGAATCTCCTGCCCAATCTCAAAAGCAGACTCGTACATACCGCTCTTGGCGGCGACCTCGCCACCTCCAAAGCCATCAACGACTCTCTATACCCGATAAACAAGGCGATGTTCCTGTCGAGCAATCCCATACCCGTCAAGGCCGCCATGTATATGGCCGGGCTGATAGAGTCGCTGGAGTATAGATTGCCGCTGGTACAACCCGATAGCGAAACGATGAAAAGGATAGAAGAAGCGATGAAAAACTATGAGATACCCGGAGCCGTAAAATGAGTGAGAGCAAGACACTGGTGATAACCGGAGCCACCAAGGGAATAGGCAAGGCGATAGCGCAGAAGTTCGCATCCAAGGGTGTGAATGTGGCCTTTACCTACAATTCTAATGCCGAGAAGGCCCAGGAGCTGGTCGAGGAGTGGAGCAGGGAGTATGGAGTGAAGGTCAAAGCCTATGCGCTCAACATTCTCGAGCCCGAACAGTTCAAAAGACTCTTTGGCGAGATAGATGAAGATTTCGAGAGAGTGGACTATTTCGTCAGCAATGCCATGATATACGGCAGAGCGGTCGTCGGAGGTTACGGCAAGTTCATGAGACTCAAACCGCGCGGTCTGAACAATATCTATACAGCGACCGTGGATGCCTTCGTGCTTGGAGCGCAGGAGGCCGCCAAGAGGATGCAGAAGGTCGGAGGCGGCGCAATCGTCACGATGAGCTCCACCGGAAATATGATTTATATAGAAAACTATGCGGGTCACGGTACGAACAAGGCCGCCGTGGAAGCGATGATGCGCTATGCGGCTGTCGAGCTCGGTGAGTACAATATCAGAGTCAATGCGGTAAGCGGAGGTCCTATCGAGACCGATGCTCTCAAAGCCTTTACCAACTACGAAGAGGTCAAGGCCGAAACCATCAAGCGCTCGGCGCTCAACCGTATGGGCTATCCCGAAGATATAGCGGGGGCTGTCTGGTTCCTCTGCTCGGAAGAGGCTTCCTGGATTACGGGGCACACTCTCGTGGTGGATGGCGGAACCTCCTTCCGGTAGTACTCATGCCCATCTGCGATAGAGAAAAGTCTCTCGCCGCACAGGCGGGGAACATACCCAACATACTTGCCTTCATCCGCCTGCTGATGGCTCCTCTGATGTTCGCTCTGCTCGTAAATAGAGATGCCGAGATTTTCGAGGGTATCCACTACAGCTGGCTCGACTACTGGGCGGCGTTCATCTTCGTGCTCGCCAGTGTGACCGATTTCTTCGACGGCTATATCGCGCGCACCTTCAGACAGATAACGACACTCGGAGCCATACTCGACCCCCTCGCCGACAAGATGTTGACGCTCGCCGGATTTCTCGGATTGATGATGCTCGATAGAGCTTCGCCCTGGGCTATCTATCTCATACTCACAAGAGAGCTCTTCATCACCGGTCTGCGGGTATCGGCCATGAGCAGGGGGATGGATATATCCGCCAGCTGGATGGGGAAGGTCAAAACGGTGGTTCAGATGATAGCCATCGGCTTTCTGCTCATGGAGTGGAGCGGGGGAGAGGCGCTTTTGTGGCTTTCGGTCCTCTTCACTCTCTATTCCGGTTACGAGTATATAAGAGATTTCGTGAAAAAACTCACCTGATAGATGCAGCTTAGTCCCAAACAAAGAGCCATAGTCGAGTTGAGAGAGGGGGAGCATCTCGTTCTCGCCCCTCCCGGTACGGGCAAGACGGAGATACTGGTACGAAGACTCACATACGCTCTGCGCAACGGGGTGGACTCTTCGAAGATGCTATGCCTCACCTTCACCAACAGAGCCGCGAGAAATATGATAGACAGAGTTCGCGCGGAGTTGGGCGAGCACGATATCTTCATAGGCAATCTGCACAGTTTCTGCCACCACTTCCTCAAAAAAGAGAGACTGATTTCGGCCGACTCCTCTCTGCTGGACGAGGAGGATATGTCTCAGCTGATATCCGAATCGGCTAACTTGCATCTCTCGGGCAGTGAGTTCTCCTTCGACAACTACGAGCTTGGGCAGTACATAGGATATCGCAGGAAGATGGAGTATAGGCTCCCCCGAAGATTGATAGAGACTCCTCCCCTTAGGGGAAGGGAGGAGACGAAGATACTCGAAGCGATATACAGAGAGTACGAGAGAATCAAAAGAGAGTCGAACTATATCGATTTCGACGATCTTCTCGTCTTGAGCCACTACCATCTGCAGAAGATGGCCAAAGCCGGGAAAATATCGCAATACGAATGGCTTCAGATAGATGAAGTGCAGGATTTGAACCCTCTGCAGTGGGCCATCGTGGATCTTCTGGCTCCAAGAGAGCGAACGCACAGACTCTTTTTCGGAGACTACGAGCAGGCCATCTTCTCTTTTATGGGTGCGAAGGTGGAGCAGCTGCATGAGATAGAGAAATTCGCTACCGTCCATCATCTGCACGAAAACTATCGCTCTCCCGGCTATCTGCTGGATCTCTACAACAGATATGCCAAAAAGTGGCTCTACCCCAGATGGAAGAGCGAGCCTGTAGCCCGCAGAGATATGCCGAGAGAAAAAGGGGCCATGGCTCTGAAGGCGATTGTCACAAAAGAGGGATATGGCACCTTCGACGACGAGATCGAGTGGCTACTGGAAAAGAAACTCCCCGCCGTCCCGAAAGACTCTACCGCCATACTCGTAAGAACCAACACTATGGCCGACAGGATAGCCGGGAGCTTCGACAGGAGAGCCTTGCCATATTTCAAGGTCTCCGGTTTCGACCTTTTCAGAAGAAAGGAGATAAAAGACCTGCTGGCCTTTTTCGCCGTTATCGTAAACGACAGAGACAGAAACGCCTGGAGCAGAATCTTCAGTATATACGCCGGTATTCCCACCCTCAGAGAGTCGAGAAATTTTCTCAACACTCTCTTCGATAGAGCTTTGCATCCTCTCGATTTCATAGACGAAGAGAGCTTTACGAAGAGTTATCCGGACTATTTCGTCGATTTGGTCGAAAATGGCAGAGTGGTGCTTTTCGATACCGAGACGACAGGTCTCGATACCCGAAACGACGATATCGTACAGATTGCGGCCATAGAGTTGATAGAGGGTCGTGTAGGTGAAAGTTTCGAAATCTTTATCTCCACCGACAAAAGTTTACAAGAGTCCGTCGAGGTTCACCACATAACGGAAGAGTTTCTGAAAAAGCGGGGTAGGGATAGAGCGGAGGCTCTGCGGAGTTTCGCCGATTTCGTAGGGGATGCACCGCTGATAGCGCACAATATAGCCTACGACTACGATATTCTTCGTCACAATCTCGAGAGAGTCTCCCTCTCTACAGCGCTGAGAGACAACGAACTTCACGATACGATAGAGATAGCCAGAAGAGTCTATCCTTCGGCACGCTCCTACAGGCTGGAGTATCTTCTCGAAGAGTTCGGTATAGAGGGGGTCAACTCCCACAACGCCATGGATGATGTCAAAGCCACACTCAATCTCCTGCTTCACTGCAAGAGCTCTATCGCATCGGGTCGAGGGAGCAGAGCCCTCTTCATAGAGAAGAACGAAAAGGTGCTCGAAAAGTTCTCTTCTCTATATTCGCCCGTATATAGGGCGGTTTCGGGGAATTTTTCCAAAGAGTTGCCGCTGCATGAGGTGGTCTCCATGGTGATGGGCTACATGAACGACCATCTCGGATACAGGACATCGCCCGGGATATACAGAGAGCTCGAAAAACTGCTCAATCATATGCGCCATAGCTGTGAAGCGGATACTCTTTTTGCTTCCATCAACCGCTATATGCCGGAGTATGCGAGATACAAAGAGTCCGATTTGCTGCTCGAAGACGACAAGATACTCATAGCGACCATACACAAAGCCAAAGGGCTGGAGTTCGAAAATGTGGTCATTCCCGCATGTACGGACGAAAACTATCCCTCGTTTTTCGCCAAAAAGAGTGGTCCGGAAGCGATACGGGAGGATGCGAGACTGCTCTATGTGGCCTTGACGCGGAGCAGACGAAGAGTACTCATAACGATGCATACGGTGGACGAGAGGGGCAAGAGGCAGTCTATTTCGAGATTCATAGAGCCCTTCCTCGATATTTTCGACTGAGTATTTACCACAAGATGGCTCGAGAGATAGATAGGAGTATCTGCAAGTGAGAAAGCGAAAAGAGTTGACGGCCAATCACTACCGGAGCCTAATGACAAGCCTGCAATTCGTAAAGAACAGGATGATATTTTTCATCCTCTTTTGCGTCTATGCTCTGCTGAATGTATTGGCGACTACGGATAAAAATATCTATATGCTCGATAGTGTCAAAATGCCTCTTTTGAATATCGAGCTCCCTTTGATCTCCTTTTATATAGTCATTCCGCTATTTCTACTCGCACTACAGTTCAATCTGCTATATATGATGCACAGCCATAGAGAGCTTTTGCAAAACGCACACAAAAATAGCGCCAGAGAGCTAAAGAACTTCCCAAAAGGGCTCTACGAGGGGGCTCTACTCCACTCCAACAACGCTTTTTTATACAAGATAGTGAAGCTATTTCTCTATCTCATCGTCTTCTACTCTCCCATAGCTGTATTGATAGCCTTCTATCTGAGATTTGGAGACTATCAAAACTTCGCCCTCAGCTCATGGCATCTGATTTTGCTCATTCTATCGGTAGCGGTGATATCTCTTTTTGCAGATGTCTTCGAATTCGAAGGAGAGAGAAGAGTGGTATCTATCATCTTGAAGTATCTATCGATAGCTTTTCTAATATCTATCATATCCGGCCTCGCTCTCTACCACTACAAGATACTCCACAGGATAGACAAAAGCGATTTTACGGAAAAGGATATAAAGTTTTTCGAAAAGTTCCATAGCGAGCTGAAAGAGACCGGACTCGGGATAGAGGAGCTTCTATATCCGAGACTCGTGATCGAAAACGAGGTGCTCATACCATACGACAAAGAGCTTCTGACTCTGCTATCGAATCTGAAAGAGAGCAATGATACGAAGCTGCTTATGAGCAATATTCCCTTTAAACAGAGCCATAGAAATTTCAGATTGGCGAAATTCGGGCACTCTATTATGGTAAAAACAGACTTTAAAGGCGCACATCTCGAGGGTGCCAATTTGTGGTATGCAGAGCTACAGGGTAGCAATTTTAAGGATGCAAAGCTAACGAGTGCCAGTTTGGAATATGCAAATCTACAGGGTAGCGATTTCGAGGATGCAAATCTAACAAGTGCCGATTTGGAATATGCAAAGCTACAGCGTGCCCATTTGAGCTTTGCAAAGCTACAGGGTGCCGATTTGAGCTAAGCAAAGCTACAGGGTGCCGATTTGAGT
>CAJXJF010000073.1 GCA_913054475.1 uncultured Nitratifractor sp. | reverse complement strand
TATCTTTGATATTGATATCTTGGGCATTTGTATCGACCTTGACCTTCTCGATAGAGTCAACACCCTTGAGGCTATAGTTGAGCGTACCGTACTTTTGGTTCTTTATATCGACAACTTCGATATCTTTGGCATATCCAGTGCTAAAGCCCCCAAAATCTCCTGCAGCTTTGACTTGGAGCGTATCCTCACCCTTGCCACCGTCGAGCTTGTCGCCTTTTTGTAGCGTATTGTCGCTGCTTATAGATGCAATGGTACCTACAAAGGTATCGTTGCCCGTTCCGCCGCTAAACTCGTCACTTCCAGTCGTCAATTCGAAAGTTTGAGCATTGATCACATCTATTTCGGCTTCGGCATCCGTCACACTCTGTTCGTCATCGGTGACTTTGCTCAGATCGAACTCGGCACCCTCGAGAGCCTTCTCTACAGAATAATAGAGTGCGACTTTGGTTTTGTTTTCCAAGATAGTCTTGTCGTTACCTTCGTCGCCATCTTGAGCTCCATAGGTAACAGCCTCTATCATATGGGGTCTATCTACATTACCCTTTTCGAGCTGCTCTACCCAGTAGTCGAGACCAGCCTTCTCCGCATCTCTGCCGAAGAGGTTGTTGTAGATCGTATTTACAAATTCCGCGTCTGTGAGTGTGTCGGGATATTTGTTGTGAGTCTCCTCTTGATCGGCGAAGCTATGCGCTATCTCGTCCAGACTGTTGAGTTCGGAATTTTGTGTCCAGTAGATAAGGCCAGATGCGTCTGGCGCTCTGTTGAAGTATGCCACATAGAGCTTGGCTATGTCCTCGTTGCTAAATGTCATGTAAACTCCTTTACGAATATTGTTTCGAGCATCATTATATCTCAAACTCCGCCGCCTTGTCAATAGAAGCGGAGCTCACGCGTGATTCAAGATGTCTCGGACTAATGTTACAGCAAAAAAACTTAATCGGAGTTTATCTTTATATCAATCAATATAGCCCGTCGATTGCGCTTATAGCCTCTATGTGTGCCGATGCAGCTTTCTGCCAGCTGTATCGCTGGGCTCTCTCTCTCCCCTTTTTTGCGAGTGAGCCTGCGAGAGAGTCGTCGCCTGCAATCTTTTGCATGGCGGCGGCGATGGAGGAGGGGGAGAGAGGATCGATATAGAGTGCGGCCTCTGCGGCCACTTCCGGTATGGAAGAGGAGTGGGAGGCTATCACAGGGCAGGAGGCTGCGAAAGCCTCTATCACGGGAAGGCCGAAGCCTTCGTATAGCGACGGATAGACGAGTGCTTCGGCACAGCGCATGAGTATCGGCAGTTCGTCGTCGCCGACATAATCGAGCCACTTCGCACAACCCTTCGCCTGCAACTCGAGCAGAAGCGCCATATCCTCTCGGGCACTCCAGCCGTACTGACCCGCGACCACGAAGGGGTGTGCCCTTCGTATATCTTCGGGGAGGGAGGAGAAAGCCTCCAGGGCTCTGCGTAGATTTTTGCGCGGCTGGATGGTACCGACGAAGAGGAAAAAGCCTCTTCTTAGGCGATAGCGCCTCAATAGCGCCTCTATCTCCTCCTCCGGGTACTCTCCCCGAAATCTCTCATCCACACCGAGCGGTACCACGGATATCCTCTCCCCGGCTACGCCGATATATTCGACTATATCCCTCTTGCTGTGCTGCGAGACGGTGATTATCCGCTCCGCCCCCCTTATACTCTCGGCGAAAAGTCCATTTTTGACGGGACGCAAAAGCCCGGGCGAGGCCCAGGCCGGTTCGATTATGGGTATGATATCCATCACAGTGGCCACTACCGGTTTTTTGCCGACATAGGGTATATGGTGGTCGGGGGCGAATACGATATCGGCCCGGGCGACACAGTCTCCAATATCGTCGAAGGGGAGCTTCAGAGCGTAGTGGAGCAGAGCGTGGAGCTCGAAGCTTAGAGGGCTTTTGCAGATATCTTCACCATCCTCCCCGCACTTTGTGCCGAAACAGAAAGGGTAGAGCCTCTCTACCTCCGCGCTTGCACGGAAGGCTCTATATAGCTCCCGTGCATATACCCCCAGCCCGTCGAGCCTACCCTTTCGGCTGTCGGCAAGCAATTTACTCAGCCCGAAAGCTATCTTCACCCCTGCGCCCCGCACTCGCTTGATAGCTTTTGAATTTTGCGCAGGAGCATTTCGCTACTGCTCCTCCAGCTCATCCACTCGTAGCCCTCGCTACGACTATCGCCCTCTGCGCTTTGGATATCTTCTATCATCTTGGCTAGGGACTCCACGGAGGCGATATCGAAATATCTCACTCTCTCGCCACCCACCTCTCTATGTATGGGAGTGTCGGAAGCGAGTACGGGCAGGCCTTTGACCATCCCCTCTATAAGAGGCAGACCGAAGCCCTCTACGACGGAAGCGAAGAGCAGAGCCTTCGAGTGGCTGTATGCGTAGTCGAGTTCGGCATCGTCTATATCGTCGTAGTAGAAGAGCCTTTTGCCCTTCTCGGGATGGGTCGTTATGCGCTCGATGAGCTCTTCGACCTTCCACCCTCTCCTGCCTATGAAGAGGAGATTGAGATCCACCCCCTTGCGCCAGAGTCTATCGAAGACATCGAGAAGATAGGCATGATTCTTGCGCGGCTCGATAGTGGAGACGCAGAGGTAGGTATCGCGCTCGCCCAGAAGCCTCTGGAGCTCCTTCCTCACCTCAGCTTTGCCAAAAAGAGAATCTTTGAAATCGGCACCGAGATAGAAATAGTCGATACAGCCCTCTTCGATATCGACACCCTTGTCGCAGGCATACTCTTTCAAAGAGGCCATGACCGTCTTGGAGATGGCGATATAGCCGTCCACTCTCTCGAGACTGTCGTCTATCCACTCTCTGAAGACATGGGCGAGAAAGTCGTCGCAAAAGTGCGGATGGGTGATGGGTATGAGGTCGTAGAGCACCATCTGCACCATCGCCCCCTTGCGCGCAAACTCCTCCACCGCAGGCCATATGTTCATATACCACGACGAATCGAGAAGCAGAAGTATATCTCCCTTCTCTATCTCCATGGGGACGCGCTCTTTTTCCGAAAATAGTGCTCCCGCCTCCTTTTTGGCCACTATGGATACGAGAGGTTTGTAGAGATAGTTGTAGAGGATATAGTTGAGCCCGAAGCTGTTTCTCGGGCTGAGGATGAAGCGCGCAAAAGGCTCCCACGGTATGAGCGCCGAAAACCACAGACGGGTATGGTAGTAGAGATTTTTCAGATACTCCTTGAGAGATGCTTTCCACGACTCGCGCAGAGGATTCTCCTCTTTCGGATATATCGCATCCTTCGCCAACTCCCTGGCATAACCGTCTCTGAGAGTAGATAATCTGATCTCATAGCCTCTTTCGGGAGCGATTTCATAGAGATTCTCCACCACTTTTCTCACTACCCTCTGGATACCCGTATTGAGGTGGGCGTGCTCGCTTAGATAGCTACAGTCTATATAGATTTTTTTCATATTTTACTTCACCGGAATTATATTGTATTGCCTGCATAGATTTCCAAACTCCATGGAGTAGAGGAAACCGTCGAGCACTTCGTAGCGGCTGGCTCCATCTTTGAGCTTTTGCATCCAGCCGGCGAAGCCACCCGCATCGGGCTCCCTGTCGAAGAAGGCGCGATAGAGTATGGTCACGAACTCTTCATCACTGGTATCTCTGTTGTAGAACTCCTGGGAGAAGATGAAACCTCTGGCCACATCCGAGCCGGCGAATATACCGCTTTTGAGCCTCTCTGTCCAGTCGTTGAGCCCCCCGGCATCGGGGGAGCGCTCGAGTATCGTACGGTAGAACCTCTCCACGAAATTCCTTATCTTCGCATCCGAACCGAAAAGCTGGCTTCTACCCACTCTCGGCCTCTGCCCCTTTTCGAGCATCTTTCCGATTTTCCAGTTGTATATGGTGCTATAGCCCTGCCCTGCCGCCGTGCCGGCGGAGATGAGATTGAGATAGCCATCGCCATCGATATCGGATATGGCTACAGCCCCTTTGTAGGAGTCCACGATATACTCTCTATCGTTCGTATCCGTTATCGGATTGCCGAAACGATCCATAATAATGACCTGTGCCCCCTTGACGAAGGCGATTTCGAGCTTGCCGTCACCATCTATATCGACCGCTATGGGAGAGCTGAATATCGGGTCGGAGGCGGAGCCTTTGTAGGGGGTTATTCTCGATACACTCGCAAGAGAGCCGTCGCTGTTCCATATATATGTATAGCCATCGAGCGTATTTTCGACTATCTCCATCTTGCCGTCACCGTCGAGGTCGGCCACGAGAGGCGTAGCCATAGTCCGGCCTTCGGTCTCGAGATAGTACTTCAAAGAGCCATCGAAATTCCATACCCGCACGAAGGAGCCTCTCCCATCGTGGAAGAAGTTGCCCGTACCATAGACGATATCGAGATGGCCGTCGGCATCGATATCTTTGGCTATCGGACTGCTCCACAATACCTGCTCTTCAAATTTACCTTTGAGCTCGGGATATTTCGGGTCTCCGACTGGAGAGTCGAAACCAGGCTGATTCTGCGAACCGTCACTGTGGAGCACATGGAATATTCCCCCCGTCTGCGTCTGCGCATCGGGATTTTCGGTGATATCGGCACTCAGCAGTATCTCGTATATACCATTGTTGTCTATATCGGCTATATATGGTGTAGCCCAGATGGTATCGAGCAGAGGCTGTTTGAGTTTGACGGCACCGGTGGAGGCGTCGAGAATCCACAGATTCTGATCCCATCCTGCGAAGATCACTTCCCGTTTTCCATCCCTATCCACATCGAAGACCACCGGAGTCGAATATACGCCGTCGGGTCTGCCGTCTCCGGTATTGGTCGCACCGCCTATCTTGTCGTCGCAGGGATGGAACCAGAGGATGGATCCGTCGTTGTCGAGAGCATATACGCCCCCCTTGTCTCCGGGCTGTCCCACCACATCGGGCCCGGCTTCCGAATAGGTATCGCCTCCGACTCCGACTATGATCTCCATCTCCTGGTCGTCGTCGAGATTGGCGAATACCGGCATCGTACTTACCGAAGTAGTTTTGTATATCTTCCCTGTCTGGGGATCCGCCGTCTCGATAGCGGGGAAGGTTCTGTACCATTTGAGTGTACCGTCGCTCTCGAGACAGATGAGAGCCGCCGGAGCCGTCTCTTGCAAAGAGGAGTCGAGCCTTTTGCTCGTGGCTATGAATATCTCATCTTCGCCGTCGGAATCTATATCGTAGAGAGCTATCGACACATCCCTGACAGGGCCTGTGAAGTCGAGACTCTTCTTCCAGATATATTCGGCCTTGGAAGATACGCTGAGACGATAGGAGGTGCTCATATAGGTGGTAGGATAGACCCTTATATAGTATCTGCCTTCGAAATAGACATCGTAATCTATCTTCTCTTCGCCCGAAGCGAAGTTCGCCGCCACAACCCTGCCCTGCGCGTCGTAGAGCTCCATATTGAGATCTACCGAAGGGTCGGAAGGGGTCATAGTGAGAGAAAGCTTGCCCACTCCCAGATCGAGATAGAACCAGTCTTCGTTACCTCCATAGAGCTCGTAACTGCCGTCGCTCAACTCTTTGGCCTGAGAGATGCTCTCGTTGGGCTCGTAGGAGTCGTCCGCTACCACCGAGAGTGTCATAGCGAGTATGGCACTCAAAACTATCCCAGCACTTTTCATCCCTGCTCCTTTGTCTATAATTATGGATTATTTGTGCAATGATATCCAAAATTCGCACTTATTAAATCATCCGTAAGGATTGATAAGCTATAACTCGAAATCAAAAATTCAAGGATGCGAGGTAAATATGGCTCTAATGATAAAAGATGAGTGCATTGCCTGTGATGCATGTCGAGAAGAGTGTCCCGGCGAAGCTATAGAGGAGAACGATCCCGTATATATCATAGATCCCGACCGCTGTACTGAATGTGTCGGATTTTTCGACGAGCCCCAATGTATAGCTGTATGTCCTGTGGACTGTATAGTACCGGACCCCGACAATGTGGAGAGTGCGGATGAACTGAAGTTCAAATTCGAGCAACTCCAGTCGGAGTTGTAGTCCGGATGCCCAAGCGTACCGCCGTTATAGATATAGGCTCCAACTCCGCCAGACTGGTCATCTACCAAAGGAGCAGTCGTTACGGTTTTCATCTGCTCACCCTCCGAAAGAGTAGAGTGCGCATAGGAGAGGGAGCCTACGAAAACGGTGGAAATCTGCAGAAAGAGGGTATGCAAAGAGCTTTCGGCGCTCTACTCTCCTTCTCTCACACGATTCGCGAATATAAAGTTCACAAACTTTTCTGCATAGCCACTTCCGCCCTGAGAGACGCACCCAACGGCCATCTCTTCAAAGCGATGGTGAAGAGGGAACTCGGTATCGAAATAAAGATAATAGACGGTCTGAAAGAGGCTGAATACGGGGCGATAGCGGCCGCGAATCTGCTCCCCTTCGATAGCGGAATCACCATAGACATCGGTGGAGGCTCCACCGATATGGCCCTTGTGAAAAAGGGGGAGATTGTACAGAGATACAGTCTCGACCTCGGTACCGTCAGGCTCAAAGAGCTCTTCACCGACAAGGGTAGAGCGCTGGGGGAGGCTGTCGATTTCATCTCCGGCGCACTCCGTGAGCTTCCCGAGAGTTTCAAAGCCGAGACGGCGATATCGATAGGGGGTACCGCACGGGCACTGAGCAGAGCGATAATCGCCGAGAGAAACTATCCGCTCGACAAGCTGCACGCATTCTCCTACAGTTTCCGGGACTATGCTCCGTTCATGAAAAGACTCACGGAAGCTTCCATAAAAGAGTTGGACTCCTTCAATATCAAGAAGAGTCGTTTCGACACCATAAGAGAGGGTACGCTGATTTTTATGGAGCTCCTCGGACATATAGGTGCCAAAAGAGTGCTCAGCAGCGGTGTAGGAGTGAGAGAGGGAGTCTTTCTCAAAGACCTCCTGAGAAACGACGGATACCGCTTCCCCCCTGGCATCAATCCGAGCATGAGGAGCATACTGGACCGTTTCGACATACTGGGACTGCCTGTCGGAAACAGATTCTCGATCGCCCGCAGACTCTACGATGCGACAGCCCGAAAGTACACTTTCGAAAAAGAGTATTTCCCACAATTGAAAGATGCGCTCAAACTCTGCAATATCGGCAAGATGCTCACTATCTACAAAGAGCATCGGCACGCCTTCTATATAGCCATGCAGGAGTTGAATTTCGGCTACAGCCATGAGTCCATGATGCTCATATCCTTTCTGCTGAGCTCCAAAGGAGATAGCCTATACCACAAAGCTCTCTACAGAAAATACAAAGATATACTTCCGAAAAAAGAGAGCCTGAAGTGGCTCTGTTTCATATATAGGCTGACTCTGCTTATCCACGAAAACTCCACGGATGCGGAAGTCTCTTTTCGATGGGATGGAGATTCTCTCGAAATCCACAGCGACAGAGCACTCTACCTCGCCCGTGAAGAGATAGAGAGTATGCAAAGACCAGAGAGCTTCGATATCTCTCTCATAGACGGCTGGGACGAGATGCCACAACTACCCGAAAATCCGTAGCTGTAGTCGTCGTATCGCTTCGGGAATCGACACCGCAGTTCATAGATGGCAACTATCGAGTTGAAATGCGAAAGTCCATCACCGAAGAATCAGAGGCTTGAATCTCACGCAATGGCTTGCAAGACTTTTCCGGCGACTA
>CAJXJF010000072.1 GCA_913054475.1 uncultured Nitratifractor sp. | reverse complement strand
AGCTCCACCAATGTATTGGAGCGTATCGACAAAGAGATACGAGCTCTTTCCCTCCATAGCCTCCTATATCAGACTCATCGGCACCTATCTGATGAAGTATGCCGAGGATTGGGAGATGGAGATTTACAAGGTGCGGCTGAATGCTGCTTGCGAACATTTCTTGACATTATCGGAAAACAGGATGGCCGAATGCCAAGACTCCTTTGCCAGGAGCTATGACTCCATCTCCCGCCCAGAGTCGGAAATGCGGGAGTATGCCGATATTCGGAGGTGATGCTCAATCATTTTGCGACATTGTGACTGTTTTTTCGCACCCGTGGCAGGTCTGTATGCACTCTATGATGTTTTTGCCGTAGTAGGAATATTCGAAGCTGGAGTGGATGCGCTCTTTGATATTTTCATCATCTATAGAATCGATGATTTCGTTCGCGAAGGCGAGAATGAGCATCTTTTTGGCCTCTTCGTAGGCGATTCCCCTCGACCTGAGATAGAAGAGCTCTTTTTCGTCGAGCTGTCCCGTCGTCGAGCCGTGACTCGCTTCGAGGTCGTCTATATATATCTCGAGTTGGGGTTTGCTCGCCATATAGGCTCCGCTGTCGAGCAAAACAGCCTTGGAGTTCTGGTGTGCCTTCGTATATTTTCCGCTATGCTCCACCTTTATGAGGGCGTCGAAGATACCTCTGGCTCTATCGGCGAGTATGCTTTTGGCTCTCTGACGGCTTTGCGAGCTTCTACCTATATGTACGAATTTGCTCACCGTGCCTCTTCGTGCGTTTTCGACGGCGTATAGAAGATGGTCGCTCAGTATGGAGGAGTTTTCATGCAGTTGTGCGTGGAGAGTCTGCAGACCGTTTCCGGAGCCCATATCGAAAGATGCGAATTTGACTTCGGCATTGCCGTCTATCTTGAAACGGTACGAGAAGAGGGGAGTGTAGTCGCTTTCGAAGAGAGTCTGATCCTTGTAGAGAGCGACTCTGCTATCTCTTGCGGCGAAGAGATCGATTCCCGAGACGATTAGCGCATTTTTGGCCTCCTCTGCTTCGAAACTCTCGTAGATTCCGAGCTTTACATTCGCATCCACATAGATAGCCACTCTGTATGTCAGAAGTTTCCCGGGCTGTGTGAAGATATGTTTTATCTCCAGCTTCATATCCCTTTTGACGCGAATCTGGAGAATATCTCCGCCAAAGAGATGGCCGAAATAGTACATGGGGTCGAAGTGTGATACATCCAGATCGAGAGTGTCGCTGCAACCGACCTCCAGACCTTCGGGCATGGAGCTTATCATACCGTCGGTTATGACAAGTCTGTGAGCTCTCTCAATCATCTGCGGGCGTCTCTTCACTGCCGGCTCCCACTCCTTCTCCATCAGCGGCTCGATGTCGAAATATCGATACTCTTCACTCTTTCTATCCGGTATGCCGAGCTCGGCAAGCCGTTTGGCCGCACGCTCCATACTCTTGTTGGCCAGGCTCAACTCCATTATGCGTTTGCCGGAAATACCTTTCAGATCGACAGGTCTCATCACGCCTCCTCGAGAGCTGCGTAGCCCTTCTCCTCCAGCTCGGCCACAAGTTCAGCACCGGCCGTTTTGACTATCGCTCCATCTTTGAGTACATGGATATAGTCCGGTTGTATATAGTCGAGAATTCGGCTGTAGTGGGTTATGACGAGGAAGCTTCTCTTGCCGTCTTTCATCTTGTTTATACCCTCCGAAACCGCACGCAGAGCGTCTATATCCAGACCGCTGTCTATCTCGTCGAGGATGATGAGCTCGGGTTGGAGCATCATCATCTGCAATATCTCGTTTCTCTTCTTCTCTCCGCCGGAGAAGCCTTCGTTGAGAGAGCGGTTTATCATCTCCGTTTTCATTCCCAGTTCGTTCACGAGCTCTTTCATGAGTCTCAGAAACTGTGCGGCATTGAGCTCCTCTTTGCCTTCGTGTACCCTCTTGGCGTTGACTGCGGTTCTAAGGAAGTAGGCATTGTTGACGCCGGGTATCTCCACAGGGTTCTGAAAACTGAGAAAAATCCCCTCCAGAGCTCTCTCTTCGGGTTCCATATCCACTATACTTTCGCCTTTGTAGATGATGTCACCATCCGTGATTTTCACATCGTAGTGTCCCACTATCGCTTTGGAGAGGGTCGATTTGCCCGCTCCGTTGGGACCCATTATCGCATGTACCTTTCCCTCTTCGAGATCGAGATTCAATCCCTTGAGTATCTCCTTGCCGCCGATAGTGGCGTGCAGATTCTCTATCTTCATAATCGCACTCATCCTACGCTCCCTTCCAGTGTCAAATTCAACAACGCTTTGGCCTCTACGGCATACTCCATAGGCAACTGACTGAAAACCTCCTTGCAGAAACCGTGCACAATCATGCTCACGGCATCCTCCTCTCCTATACCTCTCTGTCTGAGATAGAAGAGCTGTTCGTCGCTTATCTTGGTGGTGGTGGCTTCGTGCTCCACCTGTCCGTGCGCATCCTTGCTCTCGAGATAGGGGAAGGTGTGGGCTCCGCATCGGTCTCCTATGAGCAGAGAGTCGCACTCGCTGTAGTTTCTCGCTCCCGTCGCATTGGCGCCTATCTTGACGAGTCCTCGGTAGATATTCTGACCCTTCATGGCGGAGATACCTTTGGAGATGATGGTCGAGCTGGTGTTTTTGCCCAGGTGTATCATCTTGGTTCCCGTATCAGCCTGCTGTGCGAGAGTGGTTACCGCCACGGAGTAGAACTCACCCACGCTGTTGTCCCCTTTGAGGATACAGCTGGGGTATTTCCATGTAATCGACGAACCGGTCTCCACCTGTGTCCAGGAGATTTTGGCGTTCTCTTCGCATATACCTCTTTTGGTGACGAAGTTGTAGATACCGCCTTTCCCCTCTTCATCTCCGGGATACCAGTTTTGGATAGTGGAGTATTTGATTTCGGCATCCTTGAGCGCCACGAGTTCGACCACGGCGGCATGAAGCTGGTTTTCGTCTCTCATGGGGGCGGAGCACCCTTCGTTGTAGCTGACATAGCTGCCTTCGTCCGCCACTATGAGAGTCCTCTCGAACTGTCCTGTATTGAGAGCGTTTATACGGAAGTAGGTACTCAACTCCATAGGGCATCTGACACCCTTGGGTATATATACGAAGGTACCGTCGGTGAATACCGCCGAATTGAGAGCGGCGAAGAAGTTGTCGTTCATCGGTACTACGCTGAACATATACTTCTTTATCAACTCGGGATAGTCTCTGATGGCTTCGGATATGGAGCAGAAGATTATTCCATGTTTTTTGAGCTCTTCGCTGTAGGTGGTCTTGACCGATACCGAATCGACCACGGCATCTACCGCCACTTTGACTCCCGCGAGCTGTTTCTGCTCTTCGAGCGGGATTCCGAGTTTGTCGTAGGCTTCGAGGATTTTCGGATCGACCTCATCCAGACTTTCGGGCCCCTTCTTGGGAGCGGAGAAGTAGGATATCGACTGATAGTCTATCGGCTCGTAGTACAGATGCCCCCATCTGGGCTCCTCCATACTCTTCCACCTCCGCAGAGCCTTCAGTCTCAGCTGTGTCATCCACTCGGGCTCCTCTTTCTTTCGCGATATGAATCGTATGGTCTCCTCGTCCAGTCCCGGCGGTACGGTATCCTGCTCGATATCTATTTCGAAACCGAGCTTGTACTCACCCTGGACGGCTCTGTCGAGTTCTTTCTCTGGCATTGGGCAGTTCCTTTTTATCGATGCTTTGGAGTTTGCAGGCAAACTCCCCGTGACTCTCAAGCGATATTAGCGAAAAGAGTTTAAAACAGGAGTGATTTTATCCCCAATAGATATCACTCGCTGCTCAAATCCTCTTTTAGACTCGTCATCGCATCCGCGACATCATCCTCGTCGGGTGGGGCGTCGAGGTCTCTGTAGTAGCTGTATAGCAGTTTCACTCCTTTGTAGAGGTCCATTCTGAGATAGGCGCTGGGGAAGTTGCTGTTTACCTTCCTCTCCACATTCTGTGTGGAGTTGCAGTGTATGCCGTTTTTGTAGGAAACCTCCAGTCTGTAGGGGCAGTTCTCTTCGAAAGCGTAGAGTTGCTTCAACTCTCTCTCCATGCTCTCATCGGGCGGGAAGAGGGAGAGCTTCATACATTCCGGCATAGAAGAGAGTAGCTCTCTGTCGTAGATCTTTCCATAACTCCTCTTTTCGCAAGCACTACCCGCAAGTAGAGCCGCGAGCAGGAGCATACCCATCGAAAAGTTACGCATTTGCTCTATAGAAGTCCCAGCTGAAGTTTGGCTTCGTCGCTCATTTTGCTTTGATCCCATGGCGGATCGAAGACGAGCTCAACTTCCACCTCTTCTATCGAATGGTCCTCCACGCGCGAAGGTATCGATCTGACCAAATCCACAAGTACCTCCGACATGGAGCATGTGGCCGATGTCAGGGTCATCGTCACTTTGCATCTGTTGAGTCGGCTCGTCTCGTCTTTGTGGCACTCTATGGCGTATATGAGTCCGAGATTGTATATATCCACAGGTATCTCGGGATCGAAAATCTTCTGAAGCTCTTCGACCATTCTCTTTTCCGACTCTTCGGGAGTCACTTCTCTGGGGTCGCTGTTCATCTTGCCTCCTTGCACTTTCTGGCATATTCATATACCTTTTGCATAAAAGCCTCCAGACTCTTCTGCCTTACGGGAGAGAGAAGCTCGACTATGCCCAGTTCGTGCAGACGGGCCGGGTCGAAAGAGAGTATCTCGTCTGCATCCGCATCACCGAAGATATCCAGAAGCAGAGTCATCATACCCTTGGCCATCTCCGAACTCCCCTCGCCTCTGAATATCACTCTGCCGTCTCTACACTCCGCCACCAGCCATGCCGGAGATGCGCAACCCTCTATGAAGCTTTTTTCGTTCTTCTCCTCCGGTGCCAGAGTCTTGTGTCTCTTCCCCAGGTCGAAGATATACTCCAGCTTCTCCTGGGCGCTTTCGAAGAGTTCGAAATCTTCCCGATAGGCATCGAGCTTTTCCGATATAGACATCGTATATCCTTCTTTCAGAATTTGTGCCATTATACTCGTACTCGATAAAAAAATGCTATGAGAGGGGAGTATCGGGATATCTTAAGCTCGATATCAGCCATACCATCTCTCCCACCCCTCTTCGTAATATTTGAGCAGAGGATGTCTGAAGATGCTGTTGGGCAGAGCGTCGGTATCGTTCATATCCGGCGGAAATTTTGCAAGTTTTTCGTACCAGCCCTCTTCTACGAATTTTCTGCCAGGAGCCATGGAGTTTCTCTCCGGATGCAGAGGAGTCCGGGAGGCGCTCACGAAGCCCCACTCTCCGAAACTCGGTATGTAGCAGTGGTACGGGAGAGTGTACAGTCCCACGGCACGGAGTGTGTGTACTATACTCCAGTAGGCTTTTCTCGTAAAAAGAGGCGAAGTAGCCTGTATATTCATCACACCCCCTTTGCGGAGGTGCGCGGAGAGCATCGTATAGAATTTTATCGAGTATAGTCTGCTCAGCGAGATATTGTCCGGATCGGGCAGATCGACGATGATGAGATCGTAGAGCTCGCTACTGCTCTCTATGAACTTCCAGGCATCCTCGTTTTTCACTTCGACTCTCGGGTCTGAAAAGGAGTTGTTGTTGAGAGACCTCAGTAGAGGGTTTTTGGCGAAGAGTCTGGTCATGGCAGGGTCGAGATCCACGAGGGTGATATCTTTCAGTTCCGGATATTTCAGAAGCTCTCTTAGAGCCAGTCCGTCACCGCCTCCTATTACGAGTACCTTTTCCCTGTGGACGAGGCAGCTCATGGGAGGATGTACGAGGCTTTCGTGATATCTGTATTCGTCGAGAGAGTCGAACTGCAAAGCGCCGTTTATATAGAGTCTGATTCTCTTTCCATCTTTCGTGAGCGTGAGTTGCTGATATGGCGTCGTTTCGCTGTAGATGACACTGTCGCTGTAGAGCCTGTGACGAATGTACGATTCGTACTCTCCCGCATAGAGCCATCCTGTCCCCAGCAGTGCGAAAACGGCCGCAATCTTGTAGAGTCTCTTTCTCTCTGCGCTGGGTAGAAGGATTTTGTAGCTCAATAGCGCCACGAGAGCGTTCAGGCTCCCGAAAAAGAGAGCTGTCTGCATTATGCCCAGTGTAGGCAGAAAGAAGAGAGGAAAGAGTATCGAAGCCACAAGAGCGCCTGCATAGTCCGCGCTCAGGACATTGGAAATGTTTGTGCCGAGGGTGAATCTCTCTTCGAGAATCCTCACGATGAGAGGAATCTCCATACCGATCAGGCCACCTATGACTATGGTTTCGAGATAGAGGAATATGCTGTAGTTTTCGACTACGGCGAAGGCATAGAATAGTATGGCGGTACTGAAGCCTCCGAAGAGTGCAGTGAGCAGCTGGATATCTATGAAAGCTTCCACCAGCTTGTGAGTGATGTATCTCGAAAGCCACGCTCCTATACCCATGGAGCTCATGAAGACTCCTATGACTATGGAGAATTGATAGACCGAATCTCCAAGCAGATAGCTCGAAACCGTACCTTCGAGGAGTTCATAGACAAGACCGCTTATCGAAACCAGCATGGCCGCTATGAGCAGGAATATCGCTTTGGACGCTCCCTCTCTTCTCATACTCCACCTCTATCGTCGGGCAGGAGTTTCTCTCTGTATATTCTTAGCTTCTCCCGATAGCTCATTGCCGCATATGCGGGAGAGGGGGAGGGGAGGTAGTCCCTCTCTATCTCGAGGTGGCCAAATCCCTTTTCGAAAAGTCTCTGGGCTTTTCTGCCGGTGAAGAGCAGTCTCTTCACGGATGGGTGTCTCTCGAGCATAGCCTCGATATCGTTGAGCTCGATATCTCTCAGGGAGCTATCCAGAGAGTTCCGGCGACTGCACGAGGCCACCATATCCCACAGACCCCAGCGCATCTTCGCGAGGAGCTCTATCTTCTCCTCCACCGAATCGGCGGGCATTTTGGCGATATCTGCAAGCAGCCTCCAGAAGAGATTTCGTCTATGTCCGTAGTAGAAGTCGTTTTCGAAAGAGTCGATACTCGGAAAAGTGCCGAGTATCACTATCGAAGAATCTTCGAAAATCAACTCCGGGAAGGGGTGTCGAACTATCGTGCCTCTATCCATCTCTATCTGCAGGCCTTTCTCATATTGGAAACTATCAGTACGAATATGCTGAAGCAGAAGAGTTTTAAATCCAGTTCGCTTCCGAGATGGATATTTCTGAAGGTTTCGCTCTTGCTCATCGCCTCTCCCGCAAGCTGCATATTGACGATATCGGGCATATAGTAGTAGTTGAAGAGCATCGCACTCATGATGGCTACAAGGGCGGCAGCCATATCTATGCGGTCTCTTTCGAACATCTTGTATTTGTAGCCCTCGTAGAGGAATATCGCCACGATATTCAGGAGAATCACCTTGCCCAGTATCAGGAAATTGCGTGTCATTATCAGCCCCTCCTGATAGTGGCTGAGCAGATTTTCGCCAAGCCACTTTTGAGAGTTGAAAATTATCGGTGCGCTTATTGCATCCGCGAAGAGAGAGGCTCCCAGTGTGCTCGCCAGCACTGTCAGATAGGCTATCGTGGCTATCCTGAATCCCTTTTTCATCTACATATCCCTTTTGTCGATTGTGCCTTTTCCGCGCAAGATAGAGCAAAAAAGGGAAAATGTCAAGACTTTGGGGAGGAAATTTTCCTATATGTCGCGCTACTGTGTACGGAATAAGGGCTCTATGATACAATTCGCGCAATCGTGTTGATAAATATTGTCGCAGAGAAAGGACTTGCATGTTTGCCCGATTCG
>CAJXJF010000071.1 GCA_913054475.1 uncultured Nitratifractor sp. | reverse complement strand
AGTGGGCAAAGCCTTCTACGAAGGCACCCTCGACCTCGAAGAGGCTTTCAGAATCACGAATATTGCAGGAGCGAAATAGGCGCTTTGTGGTTGCACTCGCTCTTGCGACTCTTCGTTCACTACTTTTTCGACAAGGTAGCGATACTTTACAAAAAGAACTTCGATAGATTAATTTTTAGTTAAACGCCGTCGTGTAGACTTCTCTCAAAGTCAAAGATTGCAGGAGGGATATGTGAAAACCATCCAGATGATAAGAAACGAAGTGCACAAAGTGGTGGTGGGGCAGGAGAAGATGATAGAGGCTCTGCTGACGGGATTGCTGACGAGAGGGCACATACTGCTCGAAGGTGTCCCTGGGCTGGCGAAGACGACAACGGTAAACGCTCTTGCCAAAACACTGGGGCTCGACTTCAAAAGGGTGCAGTTCACTCCCGATCTGCTACCCAGCGATATCATAGGTACCGAGATATACGACCCCACCAACAACAGCTTCAAGATAAAGAAAGGGCCGGTCTTCACCAACCTTCTGCTGGCGGACGAGATAAACAGAGCGCCGGCGAAGGTACAGTCGGCACTGCTGGAGGTGATGCAGGAGAGGCAGGTCACCATAGGCGACGAGAGTTTCGCCATAGAGCGCCCCTTCCTCGTAATGGCCACACAAAACCCCGTGGAGCAGGAGGGGGCGTACGAGCTGCCCGAAGCTCAGCTCGACAGATTCATGATGAAGGTGGTCGTGGGCTACAACAGCAGAGAGGAGGAGCTCGAGATAGCCAGAAGAGTGGCCAACGACGGCTTCGGAAAGATAGAGCGCGTAGTCGATAGAGAGGATATGACAAGACTCAGAGACGAGGCGATGAGAGTCCATATGGACGAAGAGATAGAGAGATATATCATAGAGCTGGTCTTTGCCACGAGGGAGCCGCAGAAGTACGGCCTATCCAAAATAGCGGGCTATATAGAGTTCGGTGCCAGCCCCCGCGCGAGTATAGATATGTACAAGGCCAGTCGCGCCGTATCCTATCTCAAAGGCAAGGATTATGTATCCCCGATAGAGGTGGCCTACATAGTCAAAGAGGTTCTCAGGCACAGAATCATACTCAGCTACGAGGCGCAGGCGGAGGGGATATCCCAGGACTGGATTATAGAGCAGGTCCTCTCGGCGGTACCGATTCCGTGATTGGAAATAGTCGCATAGCGGAAAAAAGAAGCGGAGAGAAGGGATGAACAAGAGAGCTAAGAGGCTCGTTCTGAAGACGAAGAAGCAGGTTTTCGGGGAGATGATGGGCAACAACCCCTCACTCTTTCAGGGCGAGGGATTCGAATTTGCGGAGCTCAGAGAGTATATCTATGGAGACGATGTAAGAAAGATAGACTGGAAAACCACTGCCAAGCTCTCAAAACCGTATGTCAAGATATATCATGAGGAGCGAGAGCTCAATGTAACGGTCTGCACCATGCTCAACGGCTCGAGCTATTTCGGTATAAAACGGCCCAAGAGCGAAACGATGGCCGAGCTGGTGGGAATTTTGGGCTTTTCCGCCGTAAAAAACGGTGACCTCTTCTCCCACCTTCTCTATGCCGACAGACTCTACAACTACTCCAAGCCCTCCAAGAAGTTCTTTTCGGTCACGCAGGAGTTGGAGAGATGCCTCCTCTTCGACCCTCTCGGGCTCAAAGGCGACTTCGCGGGCTGGTGCGACACGATATACAAGAGGGTAGCCAAGAGGTCTCTGCTCTTTTTGATATCCGATTTCATAGGCGATATAGATTTGAAACTCCTTTCGAAAAAGCACGACCTCTTCTGCATCATCGTACGGGATAGATTCGAAGAGAAGCCCGAAAATCTGGGCTATCTGAGGCTTGTCGATATGGAGGGCGAAGGGAGTATGGAGGGCGATATGGGCGAATCGCTCATGAAGGAGTATCGCAAGGCGATAAAGGCCAACGACAAAAAGCTCTATGAGCAGTTCAGAGAAAACGCCATACGATATGCCAAAATCTATACGGATGAAGACCCCTTTATCAAACTCAGCAAGAGGATGAGGTGATGAAGCCCGGTAGCGATATGGATATAAGAGATATAAAAGCGCTTGTGGATATCCCAGACTGGAGCCACTATCTTCTATGGGGAGCGGCCGCAGTGGTCCTAGTGGCGCTGGGGTGGCTGCTTTACAGGCTGCTTTCGAATCTGCTGGCGCACAGGAAGGTGAACGAAGAGAAGATATTGCTCGAAAAGCTCTATGCCATAAATTGGAGCGACCCCAAAAAAGCGGCCTACGAAGCGACGAAATATGGCAGAGCGCTGGCCAAAGACGATAGGAGGAAGGAGCTCTTTTCCCAACTCCTCCCTCTGCTGGAGCGCTACAAATACAGGAAAAGCGTAGAGAGGGTCGATAGCGAAACACTAAGAGCTTTCGAGCTATACAGGAGAGTATGCGATGAATCAATTTAGCTTTCAGTATCCGCAGGCCTTCCTCCTGCTCCTGCTCTTCTATATATGCGCGAAATGGTGTCCGGCAAGGAGTACGGCCATCTACTTCCCCCATCTGAAGGTCCTGCTGGGGGGCAGGGAGGTAAAGAGCAAGATACCGGCCATATTGAAATGGATAGGGATAACGATGCTCATAACGGCACTCTCCTCGCCCGTACTCACCGATGAGTACAAAAACACCAAAAAGCAGGGTAGGGACATCATGCTCATAATCGATTCGAGCGACTCGATGAGACAGCGCGGTTTCGACCCGCAGGACCCCTACAAAAACAAATTCGATGTGGTCAAAGAGGTGGTCAACGACTTCATATCCCGAAGGAAGGATGACAGAATAGGGCTGATAAACTTCGCCAGTATAGCTTTCGTAGCCTCTCCACTGACCTTTGAAAAGGATTTCCTGCACAAGATAGTGGATATGCAGAGGCTGGGGATAGCGGGCAAGAGAACCGCCATCAACGACGCACTGCTGCAGGGCTACAGAATATTGAGCGAAAGCGACGCCAAGAGCAAAATAGCGATACTGCTGACCGACGGTATGGACAATATGAGCCGTATATCTTTCGACGAAATCCGCAAACTCATATCCTCTGGCGGAATCAAGCTCTATACGATAGGGATAGGGAGCTATAGAGATTACGACGCCGGCTATCTGCAGGCACTGGCCAAGGCCGGAGGGGGCAAGTTCTACTCTGCCGAAAATGGTGCCCAGCTGGCGAAAATATATGCCGATATCGACAAGCTCGAGACGAGCAAGATAAAGAGCAAAAGCATAGTCAAGAGAGACTATCTGTATATCTATCCTCTCTTCCTGGCGATACTCTCGCTACTGCTCTTCATCTATACGAGAACGGCGAAAGGAGTGTAGGATGAGTTTCGTATATCCGCAATTTTTCTGGGTAATGACAGTACCCTTTGTCATCTTCGTCTTTCTCGTCGTCACCAACAGGGAGAAGGTGGAGAGGCTCTTCGACTCCTCCGCTTTGCAGAGATTGAGAGCCGACAGCGAGGCGCTGCCCAACTCCATACGAAATCTGCTGCTCTTTTCGGCGGTTTTTGCGATGATCGTAGCTCTCTCTCGCCCCGTGATAGAGCAGGGAGAGACGACGATACGCCTCAAGGGGCTGAGCGTGGTGAGCGCTCTGGATATATCGGGCTCGATGAGGTGCAAAGACCTCTACCCCAACAGACTGGAGTTCGCCAAAAAGAAGATGCAGCAGTTCTTCGACGCCATGCCCGCCGACGAGATAGCGGTGGCGGCTTTCGCCCACTCCGCCTTCATACTCGCACCCTTCACGAGCGACAAGGCTACCCTCAAACAGATAGTCGAAGGGGTGAACGAGAGCTATATCAACATGGCTTCTACCGATTTCGAGGCGATAGCGACTCTCGCTTCGGATATGCTGGCCAAAAAGAAACAGAAGATACTGGTACTCTTCAGCGACGGAGGAGACGCCAAGGCTCTGGAGGGGATGAGAGAGAGACTCCAAAAAAAAGGCATCAAACTCTTTGCCGTACTCAGCGCTACGAAAAAGGGCGCACCCATACCTGGAGAGGATGGACATTTCATGAGAGAGAAGGACGGCACCATAGCGATTTCGCAGCTCAACGAAGAGCTCGGCAAAATAGCCAGAGAGAGCGGAGGAGAGTATATAGTCGCGGCCAACGGTAGGGAGGATATGCAGAGACTGGCCAAGATGCTGCACGAAAAGTTTGGAGATGAAAAGCACGGCACGATAAAGATAAAAGATAGAAAAGAGCTCTTCGTCTATCCTCTGCTTCTTGCGGTCGTTCTACTACTCGCTGGACTCTCCTCGCTACCGGCGGGCAGAGTCTCGAAGGCAAAAGGAGGGGAGAGATGAGAGTGAGCTATCTATACATTGTCTTCATCCTGTCGCTATGGATATCCTCTTCGCAGGCGGGATTGAGCGACTACTCCATCATAAAGGAGGCGAAAGCGGCCTATGAGAAGGGAGACTACAACACGAGTGCGAAACTTCTGAAGAGACTCTCGAGAGACGATGCCGTGCTCAATTACGACCTTGGAAACGCCTTCTACAAGGCGGGTGAATACGACAAGGCGATAGAGAGTTACAGAAGGGCCCGGGGCGAGGGGGTATCCGAGCACGACAGGCTCCACAATCTCGGCAACGCCTATTTCCGCAAAGGTGAGCTGAAGAAGGCTGTGAAGGCGTACGAGGCCTCTTTGAAGATATCTGATGACAAAGATACGAGATACAACCTAGAGTTGAGCAAAAAACTCCTCAAAAAGAAAAAGAAGCAGAAACAGAAAAAGAAAAAGAAAAAGAAGCAAAAACAGAAACAGAAGCAGAAGCAAAAACAGAAGCAGAAGCAAAAACAGAAACAGCAAAAAAAACAACAAAAGCAACAGCAGAAAAAGTCCAAAGAGGGCGAAAATTCGAAAAGCAGCTCCAAGGAGAGCCCCAAAAAAGAGAAAAAAGATAAAAAGAATAAAAACGAGAAGAAGCAGGGCGAAAAAAAGAGCTCCGACGGCAAAAACGGAAAAGAGAAGAAGAGCGATTCGAAAAACGGAGCGGGCAAGAAGAGAGAGAGCGAGCGCAAGAGTCGGAAACAGCAGGAGGAGCAGGAGAGACGAAAGCCGAATGAGCGCAAGAGTGAGGCACAGGCCGAGCCCAAAAAGGAGACCCGCAAAGAGCGGGAGGGTGCAAAGGAGATGAAGAAGAGCCCCAAAAAGGAGGAGAAGAAGGCACAGAGCGCTCAAGGCGGCGGCTCCGCCGAGTCTCGTATGCGCGAAGAGAAGAAAAAGATGCGAAAAAGGGAGCTGAGAAGACTAATGAAAAAGATGGGAGGGAAAAAGATGCCTACTCTTATGTATAGAAGCGTAAGCGGTAAAAAGGCAAAAAGAGATTCGGAGGTGAACCCATGGTAAGGAGAGCTCTATTTATACCCCTTGTCCTCTTGCTGCTGAGCTTTTCGATAGTCTCGGCGGGCAAGGTACGAGTCGAAGTGGGCTCCAGCCATATAGTGGCGGGCGAGGGAGTGCGTGTGAAAATCGTCGCCGAGGGGAGCGATGTGAAGTTTCCGCCGATATCCGAGATAGATGGATACAAGGTGGAGAATCTCAAAAAGAGCTCGATGTCGAGCATGCAGTTTATAAACGGCAAATTCAGCAGCAGTACGAAAAAGGTTCTGAGCTTCGATATCTTTCCGCGCAAAGATATCGTCATCCCCTCCTTCACGGTAGAGGTGGACGGCAAAAAGCAGAAGACGAAGCCCAAAAAGATCTCGCTCGTCAAGCCCTCCAAAGCCTCATCTTCGGGTGGCTTCTATATCACGATGAAGAGTGACAAAAAGAGCGTATATACCGGCGAGCCCGTCATCTTGACGGTGGATGTGGTGGAGCCGATAAATGGTGCTGTAGCTCATATAGAGTACAGGCCTCCGGAATTTAACGACTTTTTCGTAAAGAGTCTCGGAGACGAGAAGCGCTATCCCAAGAAAGATGGGACGGTGCACGAGCTCAAATATCTCCTGATACCCAAAAAGGCGGGCAGACTTGTCATAGAGCCTGCCGAATGTAAAATCGGACTAAGAGATATGAGCGCACCCGCAGACCCCTTCGGACTCTTCGCAAACAATCTGCGGTGGCACACTATCCGCTCCTCCTCCGTCAGTATAGATGCCAAACCCATACCGGCCGATATAGACGCGGTAGGCAAGTTCAAGATAGAGGGCCATGTCGATAGCACAAAGGGCAAAGCCAACAAACCTGTGGATTACACTCTCGTCGTAGAGGGGGAGGGGAGTCTCGAAGACCTCGAAGAGCCGAAATTCGATATTCCCGGGGTGACGGTATATAGCGACGAAGCCAAGATAGAGAGCAAACTCGTAGGCAAGAATCTGCATAGCAGATATATCAAGAAATATACCTTCATCTCCGACAAAAGCTTCACCATACCGGCCGTGAAGCTGAAGACACTCGACTACAAAAGCGGCAGGAGCAAAAGTATCTCCACGAAAGCTATAAAGATAAAGATAGAGGGCTCCGCATCGGCCGCCGCCCCCTCTGCCGCTGCCGGTGGCGGCGAGACGAAGAGTACTCCTCCAAAGAGCCAATCGCAGACCCGAAAGCACCCCGAGGCCAAAAAGAGAGTGAGCGAGAATATACTCTCCGACGATATCTACTATGCCAAAAAGGAGTACGAGAAGAAGAGTGAAATGCTCAAGTGGTACATAGTGGCGGCATTCTTCGCAGGTATGGCGCTGATGTATCTGCTTGGCAGGCTTTGGGGCAGAGTGAAGCTCCCCACAAGAGGCGGAATCGGCGGCAGGAAGAGATATAGCCACGAAGAGGCGTGGAATATACTCTATCCACATATCGACGAATCGGAAGAGGCGGAGAGTATGATACGCTCTTTGTACGCGAAGAGAAATGGCGACGGAAATGTCACGATAGACGAAGAGAAACTCGACAGACTTTGCGCGAAATACGATAACGACAGCTCATCGTAGGACAAAAGCCATGTCGCTCTACGATACCGCTCTCTCCATCGGAGGGATATATCTCTTCATCGCTCTGGGCTATATGGGCAAGAGGCACTTCGGCGACAGACTCGATCAAAAGTCTCTCGTACTCGTAAGCATCTATCTGCTACAGCCCATGCTGATATTCTGGGGTCTGACGGGCTCCAAGATAGACGGCAGCGCAGCCGAAGCGGCTCTCTATTTCCTCCTTCTCTCCCTGCTCTTGCTGGGTATATCGTGGGCGATGGCGGGAGTGCTCTTCGAAGATATGAAAGAGCGCTCCGTAGCTACGGTGGCGAGTGTGGTGGGGAATACGGGCAATCTCGGCATACCTCTGGGGATAGCTCTCTTCGGAGAGGGCTCCATACTCTATACATCTCTGATAAATCTCGTCAATGTCTTCATAGTCTATACGCTCGGAGTTTACTTCTACTCCAGGGGAGAGAACTCCGTAGCCGACTCCTTTCGCAATATATTCAGACTTCCGGCTATCTGGTTCGGTATCTTCGCCATAACCTTCAATCTCTCTGGAGCGGAGGTACCACAGGCCCTGAAGATGCCGCTTGGCATGGGCGCCTACGCCACGATGGTTTTGCAGTTGATGATTTTCGGTATCTATCTGGCGACGGTGAAGTCCCACGAGATTCCCACGAGACTCTTTGCCTTCATAGGGCTATTCAAATTCATCTTCATTCCCCTCTTTCTCTACCTTCTCTTCGGCTTCATCTCCACCGACAGAATGCTTTTCGACACTCTGATGCTGGAGATGATCGTACCTATGGCGGTGATGAATGTAAATCTCGCCGCCCTCTACGACTCTCTCCCTTCGCAGGTAGCCTTTCTCACCTTCGCCACCTCCGTTATTTTCCTCGTCTA
>CAJXJF010000070.1 GCA_913054475.1 uncultured Nitratifractor sp. | reverse complement strand
TGCCTTATCTGCTCGAGGGCATTGCTCTTACCCACTTTGAACTCGAGTATATATATTTTCTCTCCCACCTCTATACTCAAATCTATTCTGCCTCTATTGCTTACATCCTCGGCTCTTATCTTCAGGATGTTTTTTGCAAGAGGAATCTGTTTATACAGGGAATAAGCACTATTGTAGCATTGTAGAATACCTGAAAATATTGAGAGAGTTGCCCTCAAATCGGAATTCGATACAACAATATCGAAACTGGAAATCGAATATAGGTGCAGGCGGAACTTCACCGCCATGCTCGATAAATATTTCGTTAGCAGATAGGATTCGCATAAAGAGTCGAGTGTTTGATATCGATGATGATATTTTCAAGATGGACGAAGAGAAGATAGCTGTCGTGTCGGATATGGATAGAATGTTTGTCGATGTATAGGGCATTGAAGCATATCGCTTCCAGTGGTATTTTCCTGACAAAGCTCTTATCGGGTTATGTGGAGAATCGACATATCATCCCTCTGCTTTTCAATGTCGCAATATACCAAGCTGTAGGCAAGAGATTCGAATTTGCCGTAGATGATGGATATATAAAAACAAAACAACTAATTTGCGAAATATAAGTGGAAGTGGTGGGTCCTCCGAGACTCGAACTCGGGACCGCCCGGTTATGAGCCGGGAGCTCTAACCAACTGAGCTAAAGACCCTGCGGTTTATCTTTCGCTTCGATACGACTCTTTTCGGCGCTCTTTTCATATCTTTTGTGTGCGTCTTTTTCTATCATCGTTATCTTTGCGTCGGCATTATACAAAAAATATCTTTTAAATGCAACAATATTCAGTAAAATTCCGAAAAAAACCGCAAAAATTATAAAAGAGGTGCCTCCATGGCTGAACATAGGCAGGGGTATTCCCACTACTGGCGCCATTCCTATGATCATATACATGTTTACATTCATATAGATAAAGAACAAAAATGCTATACCAGCCGATATGGTTTTGATGAGATAGTCTTGACTATAGATTCTGGATATCGTCAGTAGATGGACGATGAGAAGGATATATAGAAAGACTACAGTGAGCATACCCTTGAAACCGAAGCGCTCTCCGAGATATGCGAAGATGAAGTCGCTCGATGAGATGGGGAGAAATTTCAGCTGTGTCTGGGTGGCGTCATTTTTCGATTTCCCCTCCATCCCGCCCGAGCCGATAGCAATGAGCGCCTGCTGGACATGGTAGCTTGGTTTGCCCAGGAAGTCGGCTATTCTCTTCTTCTGATAGTTGTGTAGATGACCGTATAGAATGGGGGCTGATATGGATAGAATCAGAAGCAGAGAGAACCATACTCTCCACTTGACTCCCACGAAATAGAGTGCGCCGTAACCTGTAAGCAAGAGCACCAGAGCCGTACCGAGGTCGGGCTCTTTGGCTATGAGTAGAAAGGGGATGATTATGATTACCGAGAGTTTGGCGAACATTATGAAACCGTAGCCCTCTTTGGGAGGAGGATTTCTACTTATGAGGTATGCGAGCATCAGAATTACACTGACCTTTATAAACTCAGAAGGCTGTACCGTCAACCCTATGCCGGGGATTTCGAGCCACCTTCTGGCACCGAGAATCTTTTTGCCGGAAATATCGACTGCAAGCAGGAGGAGCAGATTGAAAAGGTAACTCACAGGGGCGAACCACCACAAAATCTTAGACCACGGTATGAATGCCGCCACACTCAGACCTATGGCACCCACTACATAATATATCAGCTGTTTATGAAAGAGTGTGGGGTTTATCTCCTTTATCAGTATCGAGGAGATTACGAGCAGAGGTATCACCTGAATTATCAAAAGGTAGTCGAAATTTTTGGGAAGGGTACGGAAATAGTTGCTCACCTCTTTCCAATCGATATCCATCCGCGCCTCTCCATAGATTTTTTCGCTAACATTATATCAGAAGGGAGAGGGTATAGATGAATGGAATGTCAATCTTGGAGTGTGAGCCTTTCAAAAGATTTGGTGGTGTGAAGTGTTGTGTGAGTATGAGGCAAAAGAGTGCTCCGCTGGAGTTTTCCATGGCGCTGCATACGGGGCAGGAGAGAGTGAGTGTACTCTCCAACCGCAGAGTTCTCGAAGAGTTTTTCCCCGAAAAAGCCTCGTTCGTATCTGCCAGACAGGTACATGGAGATAGCGTCCTGTCCATAGATGAAAAGGTCGATATTGGCTGGGAGAGTATTTCGGACGCTCCAGTGGCCGATGCGCTGATAAGCAATGTGCCGTATCTCGTTTTGACCGTTTTGAGCGCAGATTGTCTGCCGATACTCCTATACGAGCCTGTGGTGGGTGCCATAGGTGCGGTACATGCCGGATGGAGGGGAAGCGATATGGATATAGTGGGCAAGAGTGTAGAGATGATGAAGAGAGAGTACGGGGCTTCTCCCGAAGATATGATGGCACTAATCGGCCCCGGTATAGGCGGATGCTGTTATGAAGTTGGAGAGGATGTGGCCGCGAGATTCGAAGGTTATGAAGGTGCGCTACGCAGAGTGGGAGAATCTTTCAGACTGGATTTGAAGAGAGTCAACCTCCTCAATCTCGTAAGGGCCGGAGTCGGGAGCTCCAAAATCCATATCAGCCCCCACTGCAGTTCCTGTGAAAGAGAGCTTTTTTTCTCATACAGAGCCCAAAAGGGGTGTGCCGGGCGTTTCATGAGCTGTATAATGCTCAACCCAGACGACTCTTGAAATCTTCGTATCCGAAGCGACGAAGTACCTCTATTTCGCCATTTTTTCTCAAAACGGCAATGGAGGGAAGGGGAATACCGTTGAAGGTGCTGGCCTTGACCATGGTGTAGTGCATCTGATCTTCGAAAATTATTCTATCTCCCACCTTCAGAGCCCTGTCGAAGCTGTAATCTCCCATTATATCTCCGGCGAGACATGTATTGCCCGCAAGTCTGTATGTGTGGCTCTTCTTGCCGGCCTTCGCCGCGTGACGGACATCGGCTCTGTATGGCATGATGATGGTATCGGGCATATGGGCTTCGGCGGAGGTGTCGAGTATGGCTATATCCATACCGTTGTGAACTATATCCAGCACGGTGGCTATGAGGGAGCCCGTCTGCCACCCCACCGCTTCTCCTGGTTCGAGATAGACTTCGAGATTTTCATAGCGTTTTTTGAAAGCTCTCAACAGGTTTACGAGCCCCTCGCGGTCGTAATCGACTCTGGTGATATGGTGTCCGCCGCCGAAATTTACCCATTTCAAAGAGGGCAGATATCTGCCGAACTTCTCTTCGAAAGCCTCCAATACTCCGGCCAGAGCGGAGGAATCCTGCTCGCACAGGGCGTGAAAATGCAATCCGTCTATCTTCCGTACGGTCTCGACATCGAGATCCTTTTGCAGTGTACCAAGTCTGGAATAGGGGGCGCAGGGATTGTAGATATCTTTGGGAGCTTCGGAGTATTCTGGATTTACCCTCAATCCTATGGAGAGGGAGGGATTGACTCTCGTTACCCTTTCTGCGAAGCGTGAGAGTTGAGAGGGAGAGTTGAAGAGCATATGATCGCTCGTGCGGGCGATGGCGTCGAGATCCTCCTCTCTATAGGCCGGAGAGTAGGTGTGTACCTCTTTTTTCAGTTCTTGCGCTCCCAGCAAGGCTTCGTGCAGTCCGCTGGCACAACAGCCGTCGAGATACTCTCCCACCAGGTCGAAAGAGTGCCACATGGCGTAACCCTTGAGCGCCAGCAGTATCTTCGTGTCGCTTCTGTCGGCTATATCTCTCAATATCTTCAGATTTCTCTCGAGAAGACTCTCTTCGAGCAGCCAACACGGAGAGGGAAGGGCTTCGAGGATGGAATCGTCTATTCGTGAAAGTTGCAGATTGCTTTTCATTATACAGCCCTCCTCTATCTTTGAATGATATTGTATCGTAAAGCTCGATATTTCAAAGTCAAATCGATAGGAGCAAGTAAGCATCAATCGATGTTTCTTGTATAATAGCTTGAATTTCGATTAGTTAAATTTCGATAAAGAGGAGTTTCGGGATGAGAGCGGGGAGTGATAGTCGTATAGTGGCGGTCATAACCGGTTGCAGTAGCGGTATAGGCAGAGAGACGGCGCGATATCTCAAAGAGCGCTTTGTCACAGTCTATCCCACTGCAAAGAGAGAAGAAGATGTAGCCTCCCTGAAAAGGGATGGCTTTGAAAACGCCATGAAACTCGATGTCCGGAATTATGATGAAATCTCCGTAGTTATTTCGGAAGTCCTCAGAAGAGAGAAGAAGATAGATGTCTGGTTCAACAATGCAGGTTACGGACAGATGGGGGCTGTAGAGGATTTGCCTACCGAGCTTCTCAAAGAGCAGTTCGAAACCAATCTTTTCGGTCTGCACGAGTGTACGAGACAGGTGCTTGCGGTCATGCGCAGGCAGGGATTTGGCAAAATCATTCAGCACAGTTCCGTTCTTGGTCTGGTGAGTTTGCCTATGAGAGGGGCTTACAATGCCAGCAAATATGCGGTGGAGGGCCTTAGCGACACTCTGAGACTGGAGTTGGCGGATGAAGATATCTATGTGATCTCTCTCAATACCGGTCCAGTAAGCAGCAGATTCCGAAAGAACGCTATTGAGACATTGAAGAGACTCGATATCGAGAATTCCAGATTCTCCGCGATATATAAAAAGGCACTGAAAGGAGAGGGGAAGAGGGTCCCTTTCAATCTGCCGGCTGAGGCTGTAGCCTCCAAGGTGCATGAGATAATATTGAGCGAAAAACCCGCCCCGAGGTACTATATCACAAAAGCGACCTACATACTTGCTTTCCTCAAAAGAGTGCTTCCGACTTCGATGCTGGAGAGAGTTTTATTGAAAGTATAACTATGCTAAAATCGTCGAAATTTTGAAAGAAGGAAATGAAATGGATATCAGCAAGATTGGATATGGTGAAAATCCCGATGCGGTAAAAGCCATCATAGAGGTACCGTACGGTTCCAATGTAAAGTACGAACTCGACAAGGATAGCGGCGCCATAGAGGTAGACAGAGTCATGTATTCGGCTATGTTCTATCCTGCCAACTACGGTTTCGTGGCCAATACTCTCTCGGACGACGGTGACCCGGCGGATATACTCGTGATATCCGAATATCCTCTCTATCCCGGCTGTTATATCAAATCGAGGCTTATCGGTGTCTTGATGATGGAAGATGAGAGCGGTATCGATGAGAAACTTATTGCGGTTCCGGCAGACAAGATAGACCCGACATACAGTGCCATTCGTGATATCGACGATTTGCCCGAACATACACTCAACAAAATCAAGAATTTCTTCGAAACCTATAAGATGCTCGAACCGAACAAATGGGTCAAGGTGACCGGCTTCAAAGGGAAAAAAGAGGCACAAGAGATATTGAGCAAAGCTATCGAAAACTACAAATAGTCCGATACTCTTCTTTTCTACCTCTCCCGAATAGAGGAGAGGAAAGGGGGTGGGAGAGCACTCCCAGAGCTCATCCGGGGATAGGTTCTCATCCTTTGGGCTCTATACCCTCCGGGCAGTCGATCTGTACTATAACCCTCTCGTTCGTATCGAGTCTTTTGGCTGTCAATTTGCCCCTCCACAGACAACCGCTATCCAAAGCGGCGATATCGTCTCTCTCGAAATATCCCAGCGTGGACCAGTGACCGAAAACTATCTTGTATCCCAGTTTTATTGCGGAAGGATAGTCGAACCACGGGAGAAGATCCCTCTCTTCGCACTTTTCGCCCGGTGCTTTCTTACATTTAAATTCGAGTTCTCCATTTCTCTTGCAGTAGCGCATTCTGGTAAAGGAGCCAAGAGCGTATCTCTCTCTTGAGAGCTCGTCGGCATCTTCTCTAAAAAGGGGTTCATCCTTCGCCATCATCTTTTCGAGCCACGAAGATGCGTCGTCAGCGGCAAGTCTCTTTTGCAAAATCGCATTGTACTCCAAGGCTCTGTCGAGATCGAAGATGGGGGAGATACCGGCATGGACCGTCAGATAGCCCAATTTGTCGTCGAGATGTATGAAGGGCTGTCTTCTGAGCCACTCGAACCATAGTTCCATTCGTTTGTCACGCACAAGAGCTTCGAGTGTGCGGTGACACCTCTTCACCCCCATATAACAGGCCAGTAGCGATATGTCGTGATTGCCCAGAACGATATCGACACTATCTCTTACCTCATAGAGATATTCGATTACCGCAAGCGAATCTTTTCCGCGGTTTACCAAGTCGCCCACCAGCCGGAGCCTGTCTCTCTCGGGCTTGAAATCGATCTCTCTCAACAAGCGCTCGAAAGGAGCGTAACAGCCCTGAAGATCTCCTATAGCCCAAATCATCTTTTCTGCCTCCGTACGATTTTATGAATAAAAGCGCATTTACACTATTGCGTTTCCCCGGCTTTCGGAGAGTTACGGGAAGACTATATGCCCAGCGTAAATTTTCTATCCCCGCCCTCTATCTTTGCGAAGCTCTTCCCGCCTTCTCCATCGTTTCCTATCCGATATATGGAGCTCTCGATAAGACTTGCATAGAAGTCCATTTTCACTACATCGAATCGTGCTTCGTCGCAGAGTATTCTACTCATATCGATGCGCTCACACACGAAATCGTAATACTCTCTCCCTATACACTCGATGCTTCCGCTATACTCCAGACAGTCGTAGAAACCGCAGCCGATGGAGTCACAGCCATTGCGGGAATGCCCCGTGTCGATTCTATAATCGGCATAGAGGCTTCCGCGCTCTCTGTGAAAATAGACCAGATCCCCCATCTCGGCTACTGAGAGTATGCCCGTACAGTGATCCAAAGGCAGATAGAAGAGTGTCAGATCAGCGCTTTGAAACTCTTCGCGCAGACCATCCCCTCTATCGAGAACTATGCTTTGTATGTTGTCCGGCTCCATCAAAACCGCTTCGCTCTTCTCCAGCGACTCTATCAGACCGTTACCTATATACTCTTCGAGTTCTTCACCGAAGTGTGCGGCTCCATACGAGTCCTGCAGCTCGAAAAAATCGACACCGAGTCTCTCTGTCGTCTCTTCCTTCAAGAGATATATCGAAAATCTTTCGGCTTCACCTTCGATCTGTAAAGAGAGCATTTTCAATCCATTATCGTGAATTTTCGAGACAATTATACTATTCATAGCCTGCTGATAAACTTCAGTTAAACTACAAAGGTTACAATTTGTGAAAATTTTCTAAGGATAAATATAATGAGAAGAATCTTGTTTGCTGTCGTAGCATCTGGTATTTTAGGTTCGGGAATGCTTTGTGCCGGGGAGAGTGACAAAAGTGCCGACAATGGAATCAAGAAGGAGATAACGGCAGAGGAGAAAAAGGCCGCATACGAACTCTTCGATGCTCTCAAGCTTAGAGAAGGGATAAGAAGCGCTCTGGACAACTCTTTGAATGTGCAGATAAAAAGAATGCCCGCCATGGCTCCATACAAGGATATCTATCAAAAATTTTTCGATAGATATACGCAGTGGGAGGATATGAAAAAGGAGTTGGCAAAAGCCTACGCTTCTCAATTCAGTGCAAAAGAGCTTAAGGAGTTGGCTAAATTTTACTCCACCACACTTGGACAGAAATCTCTTGCGATACTGCCCCGCTTGACCCAGTTTACCATGATACTGGCCCAAAAACGAATAGCCGCTCATGCCCAAGAGTTGAAGTCCGAGATAGAGAAGAGAGCTAAAAGTCTGGAAAAAGATGACAAAAACGATACGAAGTAGGTAAATCTCATCCTATCACCCCATCCTCTCTTAAGCAAGGACCCGCTTCGGGGTGATTGTGTATGTGTCTATTTCAATACTTATTCAAAAAGCGAGCTTTGTCATGGTCCGTAGGAGTAAAGATATTGCCTACACCTTGTAAGAATCCACCAAAGAGCTTTTTATGCAAGTAATATTAGACAAAGCAAGAGAACCCTCGTCTATACTTTTGCTATAATCGTGCAAACTCCACACAAGGAGAGCAGATGAAGAGACTACCCG
>CAJXJF010000069.1 GCA_913054475.1 uncultured Nitratifractor sp. | reverse complement strand
AAGCAAACGACACCTGCGTGTCGTTTGTAGGCTCGCACGACGATTGCGATGTGTGAGCGAAGCGAACACCGCAAGACGGCTAAAACTCTCGACGGCTTGAAATGTTGTTTCTTCTTCTTTTATTCAGACTCCATAACATTACAGTGAAACAAAATCCATACTGCATATAAGATTCTATCGGCGACTAAAGTCGCCGCCCCTGAAGAGTTGTAATCGTCTCGGGGCCGCGACTTTAGTCGCGGAATCAACATCGCAGTCCATACGGGCTTGGCATCGCTTTAAAAAGAGGAAGTCCATCTACCATCTGTGTAGGGCTGAAGCCTCCGACTCCTTTGAGTTTCATACTCCAATGGGCGCTATTTGGCCTTCGCGAAAGCTTGTGGGGGCGGGCTAATGCTTCTTCAACTCATTTACGATAAAATCACCTATCTGCATAGGAAGGAAATCGATGAGGGTCGTTACCGGAGTGGTTGGAAACGATGTGCATGTCGTGGCCAACAGACTTATAGACATATCGCTCAAAGAGAGAGGTTTCGAGGTCTTCAATCTCGGAGTCAACACCTATCTCGAAGAGTTTCTCGACGCGGTCATAGAGACCGATGCCGACATTTTGCTTATCTCTTCGCTAAACGGTGAAGCCGAAGGGTGGTGCAGGGATCTCGCCATACTCAAAAGCGGATACGATATAGACGAGAGGGTGCTCTTCGTCATAGGGGGTAATCTGACCGTGGGGGAGATGTCCGCCGAAGAGTTGATACCCAGATACGAAGCGTACGGCTTCGATCTCGTATTTCACCAGGTCGATCTCAACGAGGGGCTCGACATACTGGAAAATCGCATGAGGGAGCGTCTCCGATGAGTCTGTTTCAAAGAGAACGGGAGATAATCGTAGATAACGAATTTACCGACAGTTTCGATTTCGAAGAGATAGAGGAGTTCGTCTCGGGTGCGAGCAAAAACCTCTTCATCTCGCACAGATTCGCCACCAGCGACAAGATGCAGGTGCAGCCCAGAGGAGGATTCCCCACCTACGAAAAGGTCTTTAGACTCTACGAAGAGTTCAAGAGTGCGGGAGTGGACATACTCCCCCTCACAATAGACTCCAACACCAGACTGAACGACTACGCGACCGCGCGCAAGATGCTGGAGCTTAGCGAAGAGAACGATACCGACATGCTAAACGGCTATCCTCTCATAAACCACGGCTACCGCACGACGCGCAAGATGATGGTCCATTTCGATACGCCGGTGAGTCTGCGACACGGTACGCCGGATGCGAGGCTTCTCGTGGAGACGGCGATAGCCTCGGGGATATTCGAGATAGAGGGCGGACCGATAACCTATCTACTCCCCTACTCCAAAAACTTCCCTCTCGACAAAGCCTTTCTCTACTGGAAATATGTGGAGAAGGTCTGCGCGCACTATTCGCAATTCAACGAAGCTATCAACAGAGAGTCTTTCGGCCCTCTGAGCGCCACGATGCAACCCCCCGCCATCGTACTGGCGATACAGATTATCGAGATGCTCCTCTCTCTCGAAGAGGGGGTGCGCTCCTTCTCGGTGAGCTTCTCCCAAAGCGGTTCGGTAGTACAGGATGTGGTATCGGCGAATGTACTCAAGAGGCTCGCGCGCAAATATGCCGATACCTTCGGTTTCACGGATGCAGCCATACATCTGGTCTATCATCAGTGGATGGGGGCCTTCCCGAGAGACAAGTTTTTCTCCGACTCCCTCATAACCACGGGGACGGTCATAGCCGCCATGGTGGGGGCCGACAAGATTATCACAAAGACGAGAAACGAAGCCTACGGCATACCGACCAAGGAGGCGAACGCTCTGGCGGTGGCGAATGTGCAGTACACTCTGGGTATCCTCAGAGGTCTTCCCGCGATTTCCGACGAGAGAGAGGAGGAGCATCTCGAGAGGATGGTGGATGCGATTATGCAGGCGGTTTTGAACGACGATGCCGACACGCTCTGGCGCAAGGTTTACAACTCCATCAAGAAGGGTTATATAGAGATACCATTCTCCCCTCATATCATAAACGCCAACGAGGTGATAACGGTACGGGACCCCGACGGCAATATCAGGATATACGACAGAGGGAGGCTCCCTATACCCGATGACTGTTTCGAGTATGAGCGCTCGAAAATCGAGCTACCGGAAGGGAAGAGAGTGGTGGAGAAGATAATCGAAGATATCGGGATAATGCAATGAGTGAAAAACTACTGATAGATATAGGCAGTACCTACTTCAAGGTATATGAGAATGGTTCGATACGACACTACTTCAGGGATTTTTCGCAGAATATCTACGACGACCTCATGCTCAAATGCGCCGATACGCTGAAGCGCTACTCCCCGTCGCAGATATATATCTGCAGTTCCGCAAACGGAGGCTTGAGCACTCTCATCATAGGCCTCACCCGTTCCTTCAGCATACGATACGCGGTCAATATAGCCTTCAATTCGGGTATAAACATCATAGATACTCTGCTATACAGAGAGCTTGGAGACGACCCCGCCCCCAGAGAGAGGGTCGATGTGGTGATTCTGGCGGGCGGTTACGACGGCAGAGACGGGGTCTTCGACGATAGACTCACGGAGTATCTATCGCATCTGGAATACTCCAATATCGTATATGCCGGCAACAGAGAAGATGGCGAGAGGATGGCTCGAAGCATAGACAATCTGGTGGTGGTCGAAAATATCATGGACGAGAAACTCCAGATGCGCGAAAACGAACTCAAAAACTACCTCACCGACCTATATCAGGCCGATATCATGGGCAAGGAGGAGATAAAGCGCTTCTACGAAATCACGACGAACCAGATCTACTCCACCCCCTATATCGTCAACCGCGCCATGCCCCAGCTCAGAGAGAAGATGGATGTGGCCGATCCCTTCATAGCCATCGACATAGGCGGGGCGACGACCGATATACACTACAGTAGAGACCTAGTCAGGGACAATATAGTGACCGAAAGCTCCTACGACAGGATGGTCTTCAAAAAACTCGGTGTCTACAAGTCGAGGGAGAGTCTCGTATTTAGCGCCAGAAACAACGAATATGTCTTCGAACTGCTCAATACCCTCAATGTCACCGAAAATATCCTCGAAGAGTACAGCGACAAGGCCGTGAGGGTGCTGATGCAGTTGGCGATATTTCTGGTGCTCTTCAAGATGTCGAAATACCATGCCGACTATATAGAGCTCGAGCTCGAGAGACTCAATAGTATAGTCTTCACGGGCGGTATCACCAAGGTACTCGAAAACGCGGAGATAGAGGGTATCGTATCGTTTTTCTACCGCAAGATACTCAAATTTCACAGGTCGCCCTCCGTGGTGATAGACAGAGATTACCGTATCTGGACATACGGTATGGACGATTCCGCCGGAGAACGGGGGTAGAGCGGCAAAAGCCGGCAACAGAGAGAAGGAGACGAGATGACGGTAAATACGGTGAGGAATATGCTGGAAAAGGCGGCTCGAAGCGTACCTGAAAAGGTGGCTTTGACGATGGGGGAACGAAAGATGAGCTATGCCCAACTTCTCGAAAATGTGGACAGGATAGCCGCCTATCTTACGAGCCTCTCTCTACCTAGGGGGAGCAGGATAGGCATCTACTCCAACAAGAGTATCGATCAGGTGGTGGCGATACTGGCGATAATGTCCACGGACTATCTCTTCGTCCCCATCACCAGACTGCTCAAAGCCGAGCAGGTGAAACATATCATAGACGATGCAGGGATAGAGTGTATCGTGACCGACCGCTCGAAGATAGGCAATATCAGAGAGATAGATTTCGAAGGTCGCATCATCTCCTACGAAGCGTGCGAAGAGAGCGATGTATCCTTCGAAGAGATATATAAATGCTATCCGCCATCGGTGGAGTGCGATTTGCGGAGCCACGCCAACGCCGCCATCACATACAGTTTCGGCTCACAGGGCAACCCGAAAGGGATAGTGATAGACCACAGAGCCTTCAGCGACGGAGCGCGAATAGTCTCGGCCTATCTCGGACTCGAAGAGAGCGACATCATCAGCGGTATTCTCTCTTTCAACCTCGACTACGGCCTCAACCAGATATTCGTCACCCTCCATACGAAGGCCACCCTCGCCATCCACCCCTTCACCCTCTCTTCGTCATTTTTCGACCATATCATAAACGATAGGGTAAGCGTACTGCCCCTGATGCCCATACATATCACGAGGATATTCGACGACGACCCGCACCGCATACCGCACCCGGAGCATCTGAAACATCTGCGAATCATCACCTCTTCGGGCGGAAATGTCACCCCCCTGATGCTCAAAAATATCCGCACCCACTTCCCCGACGCCCTCTTCTACTCCATGCACGGCCTCACAGAAGCGTTCCGCTCGGCCTATCTCGACCCCTCCGAGCTTTCGGTACGACCCCACTCCATAGGCAAGGCGATACCGGATGTGGAGCTCTACATCATCGACGAAGAGGGTAACGAGTGCAAACCCGGAGAGATAGGTGAGTTGATACACAGGGGGGCCTGTATCTACAGAGGATACTGGAACGCTCCCGAAGAGAGCGCGAAGAGATTCAAGAGCATCTCCATCCTCGACAAAGTGATACGCCCCGAGGGGAAACTGATAGATGAAATAGTCGTAGCCAGCGGGGATTTCGTCTATAGAGACGAAGAGGGCTACATCTACTTCGTATCGAGAAAAGACGATATGATAAAGACTCGCGGTTTCAGGGTGAGCCCCTACGAGATAGAGAGCGTGGTCTTCAAATATCTCCAATCCATAACGGAGTGTGCCGTCTTTTCTATCCCCGACGACGAGATAGAGGAGGAGATAGTCATGGTCTATGGCGCCAAGGAGCCCATACCCGTCAAGGAGATAGTCTTCGAGCTCAAAAAGCATCTGCCCAACTATATGATACCCGGACAGATATTCTATAGAAAGAGTATGCCGCTGAAGTCTCTGCACGGCAAGGAGATAGACAAAGAGGAGCTCAGAAAAGAGATACTCAAGGAGCTTGCATGAGAGTCGATACCCAAAAGACAATAGGAGCGCAATGATGAGAAGGGTATATATCGTTTTGCTGATACTGTTTTCGATAGCCCTCCATGCCGGAGCCATGGACGGCAGATGGAGAAACAGCGGCGATACTCCGCCCGGTTTCCCCGAAAATCTACAGATACGGGGCGAATATGTAAAGGCGCGTATCAAAACTATCCGCGGCACGAAAGAGAGTCCGAGCGTACGGAGTATCGGAGAGAGCGGCTGCAGGGCACTCACCATAAGAGGCAGAAGAGGCTCGCTACTGCTGATGTTGCGCAAAGAGGCTGGTGAGAGACTGCTGGTCTATGCACAGAGACTATACGATACGGGAGACTCCTACAGCAGAAGCTTTCTTTTCGTAAAGTCGCACGGCGCAGACCGCAGATTCGCGCTCGCAGGCAGGTGGATAAACAGCACTCCCCATACAGGCAGTATATTCAAGCTAAAAATAAAGAGAAAAAACTCGCGAGTAAAGATAAAAGCCTTCAGACTCTGCGGCTCGAAAAAGTGCCTCATCGGCAAGAGTGAAGCCCTCATCCGTCCCGATGGCAGACTAAGAGCTGTTCTCGACGACGGCGTAGAGCGTTTCGAAATATATCTTTCGGGAATAGGCCGTAGAGGTCGAGGAGGAAGATATAGACATATGAGAGTGGATATTAGAAGATTTATGAATCGCAAAGAGCTCTCCCGAGAAACCATATATATGTTTAGAAAGGAGTAATAGATGAAAAATTTTTTTACGACACTGCTTATTCTCGCTCTCCTCTCCCCTCTTCTTCGTGCTTCCGACACCGGAAGGGGGTATAAAAGAGCGATAGACAGCCGCATACTGCAGAGGATGAAAAGAGGCGGCTCATGGAGGAGAGGATGCCCCGTAGCCCCCAAAGATTTGAGATACCTGCGTATCCCATACAGGGATTTTCACGGCAAAAGAGAGGTGGGAGAGATGATAGTACACAAAAGCGTGGCCGATGAAGTGCTCGATATCTTCGCCGCACTCTACAAGATAGGCTACCCCATCAACAAAATGAGACTCGTGAGCGACTACAGGGCTTCCGATTTCGACTCTATAGAGGCGGACAATACTTCCGCCTTCAACTGCCGCAATGTAACAGGAGGCAAAAAGTGGTCGAGACACTCCTACGGCACCGCCATAGATATCAATCCGATAGAAAATCCATACATCTCCCGAAACGGGAGTATAGCCCACAAAAAATCCTACAGATTCAGAAAGAGAGTCCACCGAAACAGCAAAGACCCCGCCGACAGGGCTATGCTCATAAAAGGTGATAGGGCGGTATATCTCTTCAAAAAGAGAGGCTGGAGATGGGGAGGCGACTGGCACAGCATAAAAGATTATCAACACTTCGACAAAACCATACCCGTGCAAAGGAGAAAAAGCGTACGAAAAATTCCCAAAACGGTACCGGAGAATGGGGTGTCGCTGTTTTGAAATAGAAATCAAAGTGGATTGTATAAAATAGTTACATTAAAGATGAGAATGTGAATTGTGAATGTTATTGTAGTTCTTATTTAGAATAAAATAAGGATTTTTTTGATATTTTATTACTGGCACTATGCAAAATATTTGGAGTGGAGAAAGAAATACAAAGAAGCAGAATTGATATATAAAAAGGGAAATTTCCGCGAAAGCTTCTTATTTTCAAAAGAAACAAACTTGGGTTTCAACTTTAATTCGAGCGTCTTTGCTTTGTATTTATAATAGAGATAGAAAGATGACTAAAAAAATCGATATTACTATAACTAGACAATTCCAACCATTTGTCAAATGGGTAGGTGGTAAAAGAGGCTTACTTGAGCAATTAATTCCACTTTTTCCAAATGATTTTGCAAATTATTATGAGCCATTTGTAGGCGGTGGTGCTGTCTTTTTCGAGTTATATTCTCGTGGACTTTTAGATAGCAAACACATCTATTTGTCAGATATCAATAGTGAGCTTATCAATACATATAAAATCGTTAGAGACAATCCAAATGAATTGATTAAAAATCTCAAAATATATAAAGAAAAACACTCAAAAGAGTTTTATTACAAGATTAGAGAGCTCGATAGAGATGAAAACTTTGATAAACTCTCAAACATAGAAAAAGCTACAAGATTTATATATCTGAACAAAACCTGTTTCAACGGCCTTTATAGAGTAAACAAAAAAGGTTATTTCAATACCCCTATAGGAAGCTACAAAAGTCCAAATATAGCTGATGAGAATACTATACTAAATGCAAGTAAAGCTCTACAAAATGCTATTATAGAGCATAAAAGTTTCGATAAAGTACTAGATGTTGCCAATAGAGATGATTTTATCTACTTTGATCCACCCTACTATCCACTAACAGATACTGCAAACTTCACATCATACGATAGTAACTGTTTTTTAGAAGATGAACAAAAAGAGCTTTTTAATGTCTTTAAAGAGTTAGATAGCAAAGGATGCTATGTAGCACATAGCAACTCAGATACAAAATTTATCAAAGAACTATACAAAGAGTATGATATAAATATAGTCTATGCAAATAGATTTATAAACTCAAAAAGTAATGGTAGAGGGAAGATAACGGAAGTTTTGGTGAGGAATTATAATGTGTTGCAATAATATAAGAGATGGTTTTATACATGTAAATAAAATTAATCAAATAAAACACAATTTTACTAATAATTTCGAAGATGATAGAAGAGCTATTAGAAATAAAGTTATAGATTTATTTAGATCTGAAAAGGCTGGACGGGGCAAAGGCAATTTAGCTACAAGAGTTGTTTATTGTGTTGAACAAACAGAAGATGAACTAATTTATCTTAAAAGACCAGCACCACAAAATAAAGGTTTTGATTTTGAAGTTCATCTGAATAAAAAAGTATTTTTTAAAAGACAAAGAATGTAGTTTTTAAAATCTTCTGGAAGCGGAGCAGAAAATGTGAGTTTTTTTTGTGTTCTCGGATGAATTAAAGTTATTTTACAGGCGTGAAGCATGGTTCTTTTAGGTAAAGGAATGTTATGCTTTAATCCTCCATAGAGAGGATCTCCAAGAACAGGATGTCCTATATAAGAAAAATGCACCCTTATTTGATGGGTTCTTCCTGTAAGAGGTTTAGCAATAACAAAACTTGCTTTATTAAACTTTTTTAAAACTTTAAAAAAAGGTGGAATTGTAGGATTTATAATGGATCAAAGAACCAGAAAAGAAAATTCCGCTTTAATTGATTTTTTTGGCGAGAAAATATATTGTACAACAGCACCTGCTTATCTTGCTACAAAATTGGATGTTCCTCTTCTGCTATGTTATGCTGAAAGGGGTGAAAATGGAAAACATATTTTTCACTTTGAAAAAGAAATAGAAATTTGCAGAAAAGGTGATTTTGA
>CAJXJF010000068.1 GCA_913054475.1 uncultured Nitratifractor sp. | reverse complement strand
ACATAATATAGTTTTTAAGACTTTACTTGTAACTACTAATACCACTAAAACCACTACAAGCGGGAATAGAAAAATTACTTTTAAAAAAATAGGAGAAATAGAGAATTTTGCTTCTATTCCTTGCAATAGAGATTATAGAATTGAAGCCTTTATATAGCCAACAAAACCTAGCACCGAACAGTAAGCCTATCGGTGAAGTCCACCATTAGTAGCCAATGAAGAAACGATGGTCGAAAAGCTCTTTGTCTATGGAACTTTGGGCCAGGTCGTCCCAATGAGCATGTCCTGAAAGCGATTGGTTGAAGATGGGAGCAAGCAAGCGTGAGAGGAAAGCTTTGGCAAGGAGGCTGGGGGGCCGAAATAGGTTATCTAGGCATCGACCTCGATGAAAACGGGGAAGAAATCGAAGGCTTTCTTTTCATTTCTGAAAACTTGTCAAAACATTGGAGAATTCTTGACGATTTTGAAGGTGAAGGTTATGAGAGAGTGATTACCCAAGCGAGGCTTGGTGATGGAAGCGAAGTTGTTGCGTATATTTATCGGTTGTGGGATGGGTAAATTATAATCCCAGTCGTGTAGGTCGGAAGCATTGCTTCCAACACAGGGGCGCTCATTCGGGCGTTCATGGATTGAGGTATGCAAACATTTTGCATACCGTGCAGGTCAATGTCGCAATCTACGATTGCGACCAACGCGCTATATTCTTACCCATGATATATATTCTGTCAAGATTTGAACACTCCCCCATTTCCTCCCTGTGAGAGCTCAGATTTGTGTCTCAGTTTCGGGGCCGCGACTTTAGTCGCGGGTTTGGCGTTGTAGTCTATAGGGGTTGACTATCACCAAGGTCTGTTTTGCTAGTTTGGACTCTCGTATGTGTTCCCACAGAGAATGGATGGGAACGAGAGAAAGTCTGCAAGGCAATGGCCAAACGGTTTATTCCCAGATATGCGGGGAGTACGCCTTGGGGCAGTTTAATTTAAGATTATGTACAATTTCTCACGATATGTACTTTAATCCAAAAGAGAGAGGGAGGTGTGGTGATGAGATATGTATTGTCTCTCGATGGCGGCGGTATCAGGGGAGTGATTCCAGCCTTGGTGCTTGCCAAGATTGAAGAAAATAGTGGTAAAAGTATCGCCGAATTATTCGATCTGATAGCGGGAACCTCGACGGGAGGGATATTGGCGTTGGGCTTGTGCAAAAAGTCCGCCAATGGCTCCCCCGAGTATTCGGCGAGAGATCTATTGGATATCTATGTAGAGCATGGTCGTGAAATTTTCAATCGCTCTTTTTGGCGCGGGATGGCGTCTGCCAACGGCTTGGCGGATGAAAAATATTCCGAAAAAGGTATCGAAAATGTATTGATGAGATACTTCGGCAATACCCCCTTCGGTGAGTCACTCAGACATCTCATTATTCCAAGTTACGATATTCAGAATCGTACACCTCTATTTTTCAAGAGTTGGAGAGAGGAGTTTGCCAGCATAGAGATGAGAAAGATAGCCAGAGCCACATCTGCCGCTCCGACATATTTCGAGCCTGCTCTCGTTTCGGTAAACGGCTCTCAAAAGGCTCTAGTCGATGGCGGTGTATTTATAAACAATCCAGTGGTTTCGGCTTATGTAGAGGCCAAAAAATTGTTTCCCGGCGAAGAGATCAGAGTGCTTTCGATAGGTACCGGTGAACTCGTAAGGGCGATAAATTACGAAGAGGCGAAAGATTGGGGAAAGGTTGCTTGGGCTCTTCCTCTTATGAGTTGCGTATTCGATGGTGTTTCGGATGCGGCCGACTACCAAATGAGAGTATTGCTGGGAGATAATTACATCAGATTACAGGTAAGCTTGGAGAGTGCATCCGATGATCTCGACAATGCATCCAAGGGCAATATCGAATTGCTTATGCAGGAGGCAAAAAGGTTGTTGGTGACTCACGAAAGCAAAATAGAATCAATTTTCCGATAAACAGGGTCGTAATCGCGCTCTCGTTTACGCTTTATAGCGAAGATTGCTTCGATCGAAGTGGGAGTCGGGGCGGAACATTTTTCGCTCTTGCGACCGCCCCATAGCACTCTCAATCCAGTCCGAATGCTCCGGTATCCACCCACTCCATCTTCATCAGCGACCAGCAATCTTTTGCATAGCCTCTGAGGAAATATTCATACGGAATCCATCCGTAGCCGTTATCTCCCCAATGTTTACCATAAGAATTTCTTATTAGAAAAGCACCTCTACTCTGAATACTTGGACAGTCCGTATTTTTTATGATTTTGTCATCGTCGAAACCTACCGCTACGATGGCATGTGCCCATGTAGATCGCTCGCCCGGACATGGTAACGGTATGCCTCCTGCGACATTGGCATGTCCGAAAGATTTAAATCCATGAAATCCGAACATAAAAGGAATGCCGTGGGCTATATAGTTTTTGAGTCTCTGCAAAAGAGTACTTTTGGGAATATTGGAGTGCAAAGGGTCATGACAGAAGTATCTGAGCGTCTCGTAGTTGTCCGCTACCGCATATACGAATGATGGCGGTTCTTCATCGAATTTGGAGATGACATACGGCCAATACTTCTCTGGTGCCACACCGGTAAGCACGAGAGCACCCATGGTGTATCTTAGATGTGCTCCAGTGTCTCCGCTTACTCTCATCAGATTCCTCGTATTTTTATAGATAAAAAGGCGCGAAGCGTCTATATGTTTTTTGTGAGTTCTCTTTTCATAATACTCGATGATTCCGGCCGCGGCATGAGCACTGCAGGAATTGAGCCCCCCTTGACTTTCAACAGGAGAGCACCACTGTCTCAAATCCACTTTTCTCGGTACCGAACCGGGCATCTCTCCTGGCTTTATCCCGGCCTTTTCAAGCATAGGCGCAATACTCTCATGCTCTTCCGTATAATCTCTGAGGTCGGGCATGGGTGGTATCCAACCCGTGCCCATAAGCTCTCCGGTCTCCTCAATCAGCACTTTTTCGTAGATATCACACATAGTTCCCCCTTTCTTACGCAATGATATACGACTATTCTATCCTAATTCCGAAAAATAGCAACTTTATTTTCGGACAAGCCATTGAATAATGTCGTTTTGCAGTGCGGCAGCTTTCCATTTCGCTTTACCATTATAGAGGATGACGACAGTATATAGTTTTCCAGAACGCCCTCTTACATATCCGGCTATATTTTTGGCATCTTTGAGAGTACCGGTTTTCATCCAGGCGCGCCCTCGTACTATAGTGTTTCTAAAGCGTCTTCGTATGGTACCGTCTCTCCCCGCTATGGCGAGGCTCTTCATCCACTCCATACCCATATTACGATAGGCGTTTTGCAGAAGTCTATAGATACTCTCTGCGCTTGTTCTGGTTTTTCTCGAGAGCCCGCAACCGTTGTCGAGTATCGTTTCACTGCCGATTATCCCTCTTGTGCCCAAAATCTTCTTTACAGCCGCTCGGCCCTTCTCTTCGCTACCGGGAATACCGAAGATACGCGCTCCAAGTAGGAGAAATATGTGTCTTGCATAGAGATTGTTACTCATCTTGTTCGTTTTGGAAACAATCTCTATAAGGGGTTTGGAAAAGTGCGTAGTCAAAGCGTTCGCATCTTCGGGCAGTGCGCCGAGTCTCAATCCGCCGTTGAGCTCTATCCCCTCTCTGCCGAGCTCGTCTCTGAATGCATAATAGAAAGATTTGTACGGATATCCTATCACCCAAGCCACTCTTTTTGGAGAACAGTGCTTCGAAAAATACCCCGAGAACTCTATATGGGGCTCTCCGTTTTGACTATAAAATTTCACCTTGGGCCAGGAGTAGCGTCCTCTACACGACCTATCGGTAGCGCGTAGCCTATTTATGACTCTATAACTCATATCCGGTAGTGCTTTTTCTACGCGAATTTCACTATTTCTCGGAATAATCGTCATTCTACATAGGTGGTCGTCGAACATCAAGGCATCCGGCATGGCATTGTATTCACTATGAATGTTTTCATCGAAACCTGATACAATCTTCGAGCCTGCGGCGAAAAATGTTCTATCTATCACGATATCGCCAGTAATTCTTTCTATCCCCAGAGCTTTGAGTTTCTTTACGATTTTCGGTATATCTCTGCATGAGAGAGTAGGGTCGCCGAAAGCCTTCACAATCAAATCCCCATCGATTACCCCGCTTTTGTAGGTTCCACTATAGAAGAGAGATGTCGGCCATCTGAAATCTTTGCCAAGCTCGAGTAGAGCGCTATATGTGGTCATGAGTTTTATAACGGATGCCGGACTTCTTCTTTCGTATTCTCTATAGGAAGCTATCTTCCTGCCACCTTCGGTTTCCGTTATCTTGATACTGATAGCCGAATGCGTTATATTCCTCTTTTTTATCATATTCTCTATCTCAAGAGGCAGATACGCTTTGGCTATAGCGAAAAAGAGCAAAAGAGTTATCACAATTTTTTTCATAGCTCGACAGACTCCGCGCATAACTCTTTTTTACACCCCTCATAGGGGGATATTGAGAATCGAATAGTTCGATAGACCTGCAATGACAAAATACCCCTTTTTCTTGAATTTGGCAACATAATCATCTGAAAATTACACCGTACCCTGCTCATACATGGCTCTTAGTCTCTCTTTCTCCTTCTGTCTCTTGAGCTTCTGAGCCTCTTTGTTCCTATATTCTCTGACGCTGAAGCCGAGCCAGATCAGCAGAGGGGATGCTATGAATATCGAAGAGTAGGTTCCTATGATGATACCTACCAGAAGTGTGAAGCTGAAGCCTTTGATGATCTCTCCGCCGAAGAGATAGAGTGTGAGTACGACGAAAAAGGTGGTCAAAGATGTAAGTACGGTCCGTGAGAGAGTTCTCGTAACCGATTCGTCGATGATTTTGGAAAGCTCGGGGTCCTTTATCGTACGGATACCCTCTCTGATACGGTCGAATACGATGATGGTATCGTTGAGGGAGTATCCAAGTAGTGTCAGAATGGCCGCCAGTATATCGAGATTGACCTCCACACCGAAGAGTATTATCGCTCCGCTGGCTATGCTCACATCGTGTACGAGTGCGGCCACCGATGCCAGTGCGAAACGCCATTCGAAGCGTACCGATACATATATCAGGATACCCATGATGGCCAGAGCCATGGCCATGAGTCCCTTCTCCTTGAGTTCGCTACCTATCTTGGGACCGACCATATCGACCCGTCGTACATCGAATTTTCCGGTATTCGCGAGGAGTGAACGCACCTCGTCTCCAATATCCTTACCTACCGATTTCGAGCTGCTCTTGCTACGGATGATCACTTCGTAGTCGCTTCCGAAATAGGTCACATTGGCCCCTTCGAACGCCTTGTTTGCAGCGAGATCCTTTCTGATACGCTCTATGGGGGCCTTTTTCTCGTATTTGAGCTGTATCAGTGTACCGCCGGCAAAATCGATACCATATTCGAAGCCCTTGAAGAAGATCAATCCCCACGAAAGCAGTACCAGTGTCAGGGAGAGGAGGCCGAAGTTTCGGCTCCATCCCATAAAGTTTACAGGTTCTTTGTATTTGAAGAGTTCCATAAGCTATCCTATATCTTGATACCGAACCAGAGGTTCAGCTTCTCTTTCGTTATTTTGGGCAGTTGCATTTGATAAATACCGTGAGTACCCAAAATAGCCGTCAACATGGAGGCGAGGATACCGATACTCATCGTCAGCGCGAAGCCCTTTATCGGTCCTGTGCCGTAGGCGTAGAGAACCACCGCGGAGATGAGAGTAGTGATATTGGCGTCCCAGATTGCTGTAAAGGCGTTTTTATACCCCTCCTCAACAGCTTTGGCCACCGAGACACCCTCTCTCAGAAGCTCTCTGATTCTTTCGTTGATGATGACATTGGCATCTACCGCCATACCGACCGTAAGGACGATACCGGCCATACCCGGAAGTGTCAGCGTCGCACCGAAGAGCGACATGACGGCGAGGATGAGAAAGAGATTGGCCACCAGCGCCACATCCGAAACTACACCCGAAAGTCCGTAGTACAAGACCATGAAGGCTACGACCAGAACGAAACCAAGCACCAGTGCGAACATGCTCGCCTTGATACTGTCGGCTCCCAGACTCGGCCCCACGCTCCTCTTCTCCATGACAAAAACGGGCGCCAGAAGGGCACCCGAGCGCAGAGCGATAGCCACATCGTTGGCTTCGTTTATCGTGAAGTTGCCCGATATCTGTCCCGAGCCTCCGCCTATGCGTTCGCGAATGACCGGTGCTGAATATACCTTGTCGTCAAGGACGATTGCCATCCTTTTGCCAACACTCTTGCCCGAGAAGTCGCCGAAGATAGTCGCCCCTTCACCGTTGAGTTTGAAGTTGATGACAGGCTGATTGTTCCTGTCGAAACCAACCTTGGCATCCGTGAGCATGGAGCCGTCGAGAATGGGTATCTGTTTGAGCAGATATTTTCTCTTCTCATTCTTGACATCGGGCAGAATCACATCGCCGTACTTTTTCGCTTCGGCGGGACTCATGGTATATACCCGTGCGGCTCTATCTTCATCGACCGCCATCATCTGCAGATGTGCCGCTCGTGCTATAAGCTCTCTGATTCTCTGCTCGTCTTCGGCACTTTTGATACCAGGTACCTCCACGAGTATCTTGTCCGTTCCCTGCTTCGCCACCGTCGGTTCTGCGAGTCCGAACTGATCGAGACGGTTTCTTATCGTATCGACCGCCTGTGTTATGGCCAGAGTCTTGGTCCGTTTAATCTCTTCGGGTGTGAGTGTGATAATGAAGCTTTCGCCCGCCTCTTCCACCGATGCCCCTTCGAGCTCCTTTGAGAGCAGCTCTTTGAGCTTCGGAAGGTCGTCTTCATCCAGAACCTTGAACGATATCCGCTCTCCCTCTATACGCAGATCGTCGGTAACGATATCGTTGTCGTCGAGGAGATATTTGATCGTGCCGGCTATAGATTTTATCCTGGATTTGATCGCTTCGTCGGTTTTCACGCCCAGAAGCATATGCAGACCGCCCTGCAGATCCAGACCGAGTGTGATCTTTTTGCCTCGTTCGCTCTGGGTGAGAGAGGGGATGGAAAAGAGCACTCCGAAGATGATCGCGAAGATGAAAACGACTACGCGATAGTTGAGTCTATTAAGCATATCGGCTACCTCAATCCCCTATTTTTCTCGCGACATAGTTCCTGTCGAGTTTGGCGACGACGCTGTCGCTCAGTCTGATTTTGATAAAATCCTCTTCGGGCTTGACGACTTCTGCTATCAAACCGCCGCTGGTCACTATCGTATCTCCCTTTTTGAGAGATTCGAGCATCTCCTTGTGGGCCTTGTGCTGTTTCTGCTGAGGCCGTATGATGAGAAAGTAGAAAATTACGAAAAGTAGAATAAATGGTAAAAGCTGTGCTAATGGTGATTGTGCCATGGGGGATTTCCTTTATCCGATGAAAATTTCGAGGTATTTTAGCACTTACATATTAACAGAGGGCTTGAGCGCCTCTATCGCAGGCTCCATCCCCATCTATCTGCTTCCGATTGGAGTGGAGTCGGCGACACTCACTTCCGCCTCGGCACTCTTTTTCATATATACTCTACTGAAAATCTCCGTCGCCGGATGGTTTTTTTGCGGGTTTTTTATCGGAATCTTCTGGTTTTGGTGGATAGGGGTGAGTTTTTTGCACTACGGCCAGCCGTGGCTGCTCATCCCGGCCATACTCGCCGTGGCACTCAGCTATGCCGCACTCTTCTCTATTTTGGCGGCAATCGCTTCATATACGGCGCGCAGAGTGGCTGCATTGGGGGGTGCTCCTCTTCGTCCGGGCGTAGAGACTCTCATGAGAGGAGTGGCTATCTACCTCTTTTCATATATTCACCCTTTCGGTTTCGACTGGTTTCGACCGCAGATTCTCTTCGTACACAGCTTTTTCGGGGTATCTAATCTGCACTTTGCGTCGATAATTGTCGCACTTGCACTCTTCAGGCTCACAGGAAGATACGGCTACCTCCTCCTGCTCACCGCTGCACTCTCCGTCTATGGTGTAGAGACGAGTTACGGGGCGGATGCCGGAGATATCTATCTCGCATCGACGAATGTCAGTGTCGAGAGAAAGTGGAAGAGGGAGGAGCTTGCCGGCCAGATAAGAGAAGTATTGCAGGCAATAGACACTGCCGTACGGATGAAAAAAAGAGCCGTCGTACTGCCGGAATCGGCTCTGCCTCTTTTTCTGAACAGGGAGAAGATAGTGCTCGATATACTTCGTCAACACTCCGAAAATATCGATATAGTCGTGGGCGCACTCTATAGTAGCGGCAAAGAGAACAGAAATTCGGCCTATCTTTTTCACAAAGGGCGCTATGTAGTCGCCCACAAGGTGGTGCTCGTACCTTTCGGAGAGAGCAATCCTCTGCCCGGATGGCTGGGCGGAATATTGAACGATATATTTTTCGATGGAGCCCCGGACTACGAAGCGGCCACTAAAAGTACCGATTTTCGAATCGGAAGCAAGCTCTATCGTATCGCCATATGCTACGAGGGTACGAGCGACGAGATATACGAAGATAGCCCCGAAAGGGTGATTGTCATAAGCAACAACGGATGGTTTCACCCCTCTATCGAGCCACAGCTTCAAAGACTCCTGATGGAGTATCGGGTACTTCTCGAGGGTGTAAGCATATATCACAGCGCCAATATGTCACGGAGTTTCACGATAAAAAGACTAAGACTTTTGCCGTCGTTGAAACTCTTTAAAAAAAGATGAGTTATTCACTTTCAGCCATACTCATGAACAAACGAGACTGAACCCCCCCGCTCCTTATCAGATGGACTTCTACTTTCCAAAGCGATAGTCAGCCTCTATAAGCTCCGATATGAATCCGCGACTAAAGTCGCAGCCCCAAAACGACGATGTAAATTTTAACTCTCACAGGGACGGCGACTTTAGTCGCCGATA
>CAJXJF010000067.1 GCA_913054475.1 uncultured Nitratifractor sp. | reverse complement strand
AGAAGCTTCCTCGAAGGGATAGCTGGCGATTAGCTTGATACAATCTTGGCCGCCTGTGGCTATAATCTCGAGAAGATCTACAAGTATCTCCTGAAAGCCTACAGGAGGCGGCTCGTTTTTAGCTCTCTGCTTTTTGAGCTTATCTCTGAGCAAACAAGAAGGCTTCAGTGGGCTGTTGCGGAATTGGAGATTGTGGGCTCTGGTGTCATTGTCATTGAGAGGATAGAGAAAAAGGATTTCAGTCCACTTTTTCGTTACTCTTGCGGTGGGCAGGTTGGGGGTGATTGGGTTATTTGTAGTCAATTATCCTTCCATTATTCTTGAGATGATTGTCTTTATGTAATATTTTTAAGTACATATATGCTATATTGTCATATTATTTATAGAGGAGAGTAGGAATGCATGATTTCAACGAGGTGCTGGAGAGACTCAAAGATATAGTTTCCAACGATAGAGAGGGGAGACAGATTTTCGACAAGGATGTGGCGCTTGCCCTGGGTATCTCTCCTCCTACTTTCGCCACGATGAAAAAGAGAGGCTCTATCCCGTATAAAGAGATAATGGAGTTTTGCGCAAGAAACAAAATCAGTATAAACTGGCTCTTTTTCGACCAGCCTGCCGAAATGCTCGTGGAGGAGACAGGCAAGTTTTTCAGAGTCAGATATTTCTCCACTCTCAGGGCCAGTGCCGGAGGTGGCGCCAATGTCTCGGACGAAGAGTTCGAGTATATAGATATGGAGCAATCCCTACTGGAGAGTATCATCGGTACTCCTCTTCCTCCACAACTGGATGCCGTTCATGTCGTAGGTGAGTCGATGGAGCCTACACTGGAAGATGGATGCATAGTCTTCGTAGATAGAGAGAGCACCGATGCGAGTAGAGATGGAATATATCTTGCATCCACCAGCAACGGTCTCTTCGTCAAAAGAGTTAGACGCAGAGCCGACGGAATGGTGGAGCTCATCTCGGACAACAGACTATACGCTCCAGAGATAATCCATCCCGAAGAGATAAGAATAGTCGGAAAAGTGGTAGGCAGCATGGAGAGGCTTTGAAAAGAGATAGATATCCTGAGGTTTATGAACTTTTGTGTTTATTGCACAAAGTTGCGGAGGAAAGTATTTCGGAGATGGCGCTATGACGACTACGAGAGCATCGAAGGTATCGCCTCATCGAAAACTTGTCCATAACTCTGTTTTATCCTATTTCGTTATAATTCAGCAACTTACAACACCATAAAAGCGAAGTGAAAGTATGCCTGATTTTGAAACTTTTTTGAAAAACAATCTACCGGTAGTGGAGACTTTCCATCCAGACTACAACAAGGCTATGTCGGAGATGCTGTTGGCGGGAGGAAAGAGATTCCGCCCCAGACTGCTACTCTCCATAGTCGATGCATATGCCCCTCTGCTGTATGATTCGGCCATGTATGCCGCTTTGGCGGTGGAGCTTTTTCATACCTACTCTCTGATTCATGACGATCTTCCAGCCATGGACGATGCTCCCTTGAGAAGAGGTCATAGAACGCTCCATGTGAAATATGGAGAGGCTCTGGCCATTCTTGTCGGGGATGCTCTGAATACACACTCTTTCGAGCTTCTGGCGAAGGCCCCCTTCAGAGCGGATGTGAAGGTGGAGCTGATAAGGATATTGGCAGAGAGCGGAGGTGTCGGCGGTATGGTTCTGGGGCAGGCTATCGATCTCTACTTCGAAAACAGGCATCTCGATCTGGATGAAGTCGTGCAGCTGCACCGCTGTAAAACCGCGAAACTGATAGCGGCTTCTCTGAGAATGGGAGCCGTGATAGCGGGACTCGATTCGAAAAAGGGGCAGGAGCTCTACGATTTCGGTCTGGAACTGGGGATTCTGTTTCAGGTACAGGACGATATTCTCGATGCCATACAGAGTACGGAAGAGGCCGGAAAACCGACACGGCACGACAGCTGCAAGAACAGTTTCGTGACTTTGCTGGGAGTCGATGGTGCGATGGGCTATGCCGGAATATTGGCAGAGAAGATACATGTGAGATTCGACAATATGGAAGCTCCCCTCAAGAAGGCTCTTGGCAAACTGATAAGAAATTATCTGCATAGACACGAAAGAGACAGGTAGATACACGATATCGAGTATCCTGCCGATAAACGAAAAACAAATCCAATTAGAAAAAGGAAAATAATGTCGAACGAAATGCGAACGAGAATGGCGGATACTATACGCTTTCTGGCCGCTGACATGATACAAAAAGCCAATAGCGGACATCCGGGTGCCCCAATGGGCCTCGCCGATATAGCGGTGGTGCTCGGTGAACATCTGAGACACAATCCGAAAAATCCCAAATGGCTCAACAGGGATAGAGTCGTCTTTTCCGGAGGCCATGCCACGGGCCTGATATATTCACTTCTCTATCTCTGGGGTTACGATATAGATATGGAGGAGCTCAAAAATTTCAGGCAACTCGACTCTATGACACCCGGTCATCCGGAGTATGGGCATACTCCAGGCGTAGAGATTACCACGGGACCTCTCGGACAGGGGGTGGCAAATGCCGTAGGATTCGCTATGGCCCAGGCCTTTACGGCTTCTCGGGTAAACAGTCCCAACTGCAAGATAATAGATCATAAAGTTTACTGTCTGTGCGGAGACGGTGACCTCGAAGAGGGTATAAGTTACGAAGCCTGTGCTTTGGCAGGGAAGCTCGCACTCAAAGATCTGATTCTCATCTACGACAGCAACCATATAACGATAGAGGGTGACGCATCCATAGCTTGGGATGAAGACAGGCGCAAAAGATTCGAGGCTCAAAACTGGAATGTTCTGGAGATAGACGGGCACGATTTCGATCAGATAGACAGTGCGCTCGATGAAGCCAAAAAATCGGACAGACCCACGATTATCATCGCCGAAACGAGAATAGGTCGCAAGGCTTCGGGTCTGGAGGGCAGTCACGAGACTCATGGAGCCCCTTTGGGCGAGGAGGTGATTAGAGTTTCCAAAGAGAAGGCGGGCTTTCCTCCCGACGAGCAATTCTATGTACCCGAGGATGTCTTGTTGCGTTTCCGCTGTGCTCTCGAAGAGGGTGAGCTATATGAAAGAGAGTGGAGACATCTGCTCAAACAGGCTCCCTTCGCGGAGCAGAACGAAGCTCTGAGAAGATTGCTCGAGCCCGATTTCGACTCCATAGCCTGGCCGGATTTCAGTGATGTGCCGGAGATGGCCACCCGTGAGAGTAACGGTAGAATACTCAACGCCATAGCTAGGGCTATTCCCGGTTTTGTCGGAGGTAGTGCGGACCTGGCACCCTCGAACAAAACCGAACTCAAGAATATGGGGGATTTCCCCGTAGGCAAGAATATACACTTCGGAATACGGGAGCATGCGATGGGAGCAATCTCCAATGCCATGGCTCTCTATGGTACGCTCATCCCATACAATGCCACCTTCTTCGTATTCAGCGACTATCAGAAGCCTGCGGTCAGAATAGCGGCACTCTCTTCGATACGCAATTTCTTCATCTGGACACATGACAGTATAGGCGTGGGCGAAGACGGTCCTACACACGAGCCGATAGAACATCTGAGTCAGTTCAGGGCACTTCCGGGCTTCTATCTCTGGAGACCTGCGGATGCAACGGAGAATGTAGAGGCCTGGAAAACGGCACTCGAGATGGATAGGCCGCAGGCCTTCGTTTTGAGCAGGCAGAAGCTCAAGACGCTCAAGCCGAAGAGAGACTTCGGAGATGTCTCCAGAGGTGCCTACATACTCAAGAGAAGAGAGGATGCCAATCTGACCATAATGGCCAGCGGTTCGGAGTTGATGCCCTCTCTGCAGGCGGGATGTTTCCTCGAAAAGCTCGGAATCAGGGCGAATATCGTATCGGTGCCCTGTTTCGACCTCTTCGACGAGCAGGATGAAGAGTATAAAAGAGCCGTCATAGCTCCCGATACCAAAGTGCTTGCAGTAGAGGCGGCGAGAGCGGTGGAGTATTACAAATATGCCGACGATGTTCTGGGAATGGAGAGTTTCGGCGCTTCCGCCCCTGCCGGAGAGCTGTTCAAAAAATTCGGCTTCACGATAAAGAATATAAAGAAGAGAGCATGTGCGCTAATGGGTGTCGAGGATAGAGCGGTGAAGATAGATGGCGTGGGAGAGTTGTAAGAGGGGCAAGATGAATTGCTTTTGTTGTCGTGCTTGCTTTCACTCCCACGATAGACTCCCAGTCAGTTCCGAAGGGCTGTAAAGTACCATATCGGCACATTCGGCATCGCTGTATCCCCATCCGGCGAAGATGGCTTCGGCCCCGGCCGCTTTCGCCGCTCTCATATCCTTGATACTGTCGCCTATCACCCTACACTCCGAACTCCCGGCCCCCAGAGCGGCCATGATACTCTCCACCATATCGGGAGAGGGTTTGGGGCGGGTGACGCTGTCGGCTCCGACTATCTTTTCGAAAAGATGCAGAGCATCGAGACCCTGCATCATCTTTTTTGCGAAGATGGTGGAGGCGTTCGTCGCGATAGCGAGTGCCACACCCATCCCTTTGAGCTCTTCGAGAGTCTCCCTCATGCCGTCGAAGAAGCTGAGATTGTCGGTACAGATTTCGAGATAGTACTCTCTGAAGAGTCTGCGCTCTCTCTCGAGACTCCCCTCTGCGCCGAAGAGTCTGGCGGCATCATCCGTCTTACCGTTGAGAAAGGCTACCACCTCCTCTTCGCTTATGGCATCTTTGCCGTTTATCTCTCTTCTGACATAGTTCACGGCGGCCGTTATGTTGCTTTTGCTGTCGACCAGTGTTCCGTCCATGTCGCAAACGAGTATCTTCATGCTCCTCTATTCCCCCTCTCTCTTGCGCCTTTGTGAAATTCGCTCGGACTGGGTGCAGTCGCGGTGTTTTGCGAAGCCTTCGGATCTTATTTTACTGTAGTTGTGCCACTATCCCTAAGCACTCTATCCAAAAAGTGTCGGGATTCTCGATTTTCGCAGGGGGGAGTCTATACCGGAAACTGCTATAATTCCACGAAAAAACGGAAGTGCAATGAAGGAAAAGGTCAAGCGGGCGAGGGTTTTGATAGAGAGTGAAGACAGGATGGGGCTGGTATATAGAGTTTCGAAGGTCTTCTATGAAAACTCTCTCAATATAGACAGCAACAGAGAGTTCGTCGACAAAGAGACGGGCAGATTCTTTATGCGCTCCGTCGTCAGCGGGGAGTTTGAAGTCGCCGGATTGCAAAGGGAGCTCCTGGAGGCGGTACCGGAGGATGCCAGCGTGAGGGTGGTGATACCCGGACGCAAAAAGATAGTTCTCATGGCCACCAAGGAGTCCCACGCCCTTGGAGATATATTGATAAGATATGCCGACGGTGAGCTCGATGCCGATATCGAAGCGGTCATAGCCAACAGAGATACGCTCTCTTCTCTCGTGGAGAGATTCGGCATACCGTTCATCCACATATCGGCCGAAGGTCTCGAGAGAGAGGAGCACGAAAGAAGGGTATTGGCGGAGTTGAAGAGATATGAGCCCGACTATATCGTATTGGCGAAATATATGAGAATACTCACCCCCTCTTTCGTATCCTCCTACCCCGGCAAAATCATAAATATCCACCACTCCTTTCTTCCTGCCTTCATAGGAGCCAATCCGTACAGACAGGCGTACGAGAGGGGGGTCAAAATCATAGGGGCGACGGCGCACTTCGTCACCGACGACCTGGACGAGGGGCCGATAATAGCGCAGGATGTGATACCGGTAAACCACCGTTACGACTGGAGAGATATGCAAAGAGCGGGCAGGGATGTGGAGAAGATAGTCCTCTCCAGAGCTCTCAATCTCGTACTCAACGACCGTGTCTTTGTCTATGGCAACAAAACGGTGGTCTTCTGAAGATGTTGAACATAGTGCTGGTCGAACCCAAGATACCGCCCAATACCGGCAATATAGGCAGGCTCTGCGTAAATCTCGGAGCCAGATTGCATCTGGTGGAGCCTCTGGGCTTCGATATAGGCCAGAAGGCTCTCAGAAGAGCGGGGCTCGACTACTGGAAAGAGCTGGACTTGACGCTGTGGAGTTCGCTCGGGACTTTCCTCTCCCGGCATCCGATAGACGGCTCTTTCCACCTCGCGACCACCAAAGCCGAGAGGCTCTATTGGGACGACAGGTACGAAAGGGACGATTTCCTCATCTTCGGCTCGGAGACGGAGGGTTTGCCGGCCGATTTGATAGAGGAGAATATGCAACGATGCATCAAGATACCCATGAGCGAGAAGGGGAGGAGCCTCAACCTCTCCGTGAGTGTGGGTATAGTGGCCTACGAAGCCCTCAGGCAGATAGAGACAGGGAGTGAAAGATGAAGATAGGCGATATACTCTATATCGTAGCCATGATACTTTTCGCATGGATTACCTTCGCGATAATCAGGGGAAATTTCCAGAGAAAATTCGATGAGGAGGGGAGGCGGATAGACGATAGTGCCTCTCGTGCCTACGAAGAGGAGGAGTAGCCTTGTATTTTTCTCATCCACTTCGAGATATTTGAGGATGCTTTCTCGGCCATATCCGGTCAAGGATGTGTAAATTTCACGAATAATCTCTCGGAATCCGTATCAAAAGGCACTTGTATCGTCGCTTCGTCGATATCTGTGGTATAATCTGTCAAATGATTGCAAGGTTTTCAATGATGAGAAAGTGGATAATATATTCTTTGCTCTCTACAGTATGGCTTACAGTCGCTCTTCCAGCCTCTGCATTCAAAAGATATCCAGTAAAATCGGGTATCATATTCTACGATGTCAGTACCGAAAGTCAAGTGGGAAAAACGCATAGCAGTATAAGTGGGATTTCAAGGCTCGTATTCGACGATTGGGGATTGAAAGAGCTCAAAGAAGAAGATGTAACCGAAATCCAGATCGGCGATTTCAACGAGACGCGAGAGCGGCACTCTATGAACAAGTTCGATAACGGTACCATCTATACGGTCGATTTCGACGAAGGTACCATATATAAGACTCGCGACCGCTCTATGGATCTCTCGATAGCCAAGGGGGATGATCTCTCGAACGAAACCTTGAACATGCTCAAAGAGATGAAGGCCAAAAAGAGCGGAGAGGAGAAGGTATCGGGATATATATGCGATATATGGAAGCTCAAAGATCAGAAGATATGTCTCTATGAAGGTATTCCGCTCAAAATAGTCATAGATCAGCCGGGTTTTCACAGTGTCAAACTGGCTCTGCAGATAGTGTTGAATCGCAAAGTGGATCCAGGACAGTTTCAACTGCCCGATTTTCCGATAGTTGTAGATGAGGATTATACCTCCAACACTGCGGCGAAGATTAGAACCGAAGACTATATGCTCTCCGTAGAAGATCTGAAAAAGAAGATGAAGAGTTTCGGAATATCAGGCGATGACGCATCCCTCACGCCCGAACAGGAAAAAGAGGTGATCGATACGCTCGGGGCGAGATATCTGAAAAAGCAAAAGAGGCTCCTGCCCAAACTTCTCGTAGCCTTGAAAAGTGCCAAGGAGTGTATAGCTTCGGCAGTGAGCGCACAAGAGGCCGGTGGGTGCCTCGAAGAGGTGAACAGGATAGATGAGGAGTTGGGCGATAGAACGGAAAATTTCGATTTGAGAGATTTCGACGAGAAGAAGAGAGAGTCTATCACAGGCTTTTTGGAGAGCGAGATACGCTATTTGAAGGTCACGAACGAATGTGTACAGCAATATGAGACGACCTCGGAGGTGATTGTCTGTACGGAAGGAAATCTCGGAGAGGAGGAGAAGAGATAGATTCAGACTCTTCTTACCCATCTATAGAAGAGCCTGTCCGGATCGATACGGGGGTCGGGTCTTTTGCCCGAAACGATATATTCGGATAGATACTTCGCCATCAAGGGGGCGAAGACGAAGCCTCTGCCGCCGAGACCGTTTAGAATATAGACTCTTTCGTGATAGATGAGAGGGGCCTTGAAACCCTTCGTTATTTTCGGATATCTTTCGAGCATTTTTCCGCTATCTATCACAGCGCCTACGAGGGGGAAGAAGTCTCTGCTTCCCGACCTCATACCGCAATATGTCTCTACAAGCTCGATATCGAGCCCCCTTTTGAGCTCTCTGGCTCTCTTTTCGAGTCCGGCGAGCGGTCTGCCGTCGCAGGCCATACATGGATTTTCGGACTTGATATGTGTGGCCCCTATCTTGATTTTACCGTTTCTGACGGCCGAGATCGTAAAATCTCTATGTACGGTGAAGGGTGCTCCCGCGAGCTTGCACCTGTAGTCTCCTCTGCTTCCCCAGAGCCCCTTGACACCCATATACCTCATATCCAGAAGGTCGTTTCGGTATCCGCAGCAGAGTACGAGAGCTTCGCACTCTATACACCCGTCTCCAAGAAGCAGCCATGAGTTTTTGGCCCTCTCTATCTTTTTTACATCGAAGCGTTCGAACTCGATACCTTCGAGCATCTCCGCGCAGAGTCTCTGTGCGTTGCAGTCTCCCGCTTCGGGAAAGAAGAAGCCCTCACCGGCACTCTCTATGCCATATTCCGCCATCCTCTGCCTGCTCCATCTCTCGTATGGCTCGTGGTTGAACTCTTCATAGTCCGAAAATTTCGATGCATCGTCGGGATTTTTCGGGATTCTCAATATTCCGCTTTGCAAAAAGTGCCGGGGGAAGTTCTCTTTGTAGAATTTCACGGCGAAGGAGAAGGCTTCGTTGGTAAGAGTCTGCAGTGCTCCCCCTTTGCCTATGCGTGGGGAGATGAAGGCCCCGGCCGCACCGCTGCCCCCCGTGGCGACACCCGCACTCCTATCGACAAGCAGCGGCTTCAGACCGGCTTTTGCGAGAAAATATGCCGCACTAAGCCCCGCTATACCCGCACCGACTACGACGATATCGAAACGCCCAGCCTCTCTTTTTCGCATCTTTTGCCCCTCGTTTCTACCGGATAGTGACTGATGATGCAATTCTAACCAATATTTGCCTAATGGTGGAGTACTCTATTGAAAAGACCTTTCATCCCGAGTGCAAAGAGCAATCGACACTATCCATCTATAAAGAGAGTGGGAGCCAAGATAGGATGATGAAGTTATGCAAAAGCCCATATCGGGAGGAATGATATGATTTTTTGGGCAATTTCCGACGATTGCATGGAAAAAGCCACCATATAGAGTCGAATCATAATAGTTTAAGAATCATTTAAAAGAAATAGTATTATCATAGAAGCGTATAGCAACATGGTGGGCGGTTGGGTTGCATCAAAATGGCGTGAGGTAGAGCTCTGCGCCC
>CAJXJF010000066.1 GCA_913054475.1 uncultured Nitratifractor sp. | reverse complement strand
ATAGCTAAAATTTTAATAATTCTATTAATATATTTATTAATATATTAAATATTAATAAATATTGTTTTCCATCTTTCTTCATATCTTTAAATATATGTTATATTGTCGCATCTACTTCTCGAAGAGCAAAAGGAATGGCAATGGCGAAAAAGAAGAGAAGACACTTTATAAAACTCAACAATAGAATCAAAGAGATATTTTCCGGCAAATCTTTCGACACGGCGATATCCGATGTGGATGACGAGTTGCTCATGGAGCTATTGATGCTACTCGAACTCAAACTCCCCTATCTCGATAGAGACGAGATGCTCAGAACACTTCGCAGAGAGTGGAGTGATGGAGATTATAAAACGAGAAAGATTATCGTGGAGAGACTCTCACAGGAGTATGGCAGAGGAAAGAAGAGCAGAGCTCCCAAAAGCGACTCTCGCGACACTATAGAGGAGATGGCATATATTCTCGACGAACTCGGTGCCGACCGTGACGAAGAGCAGGAGGTACTCGACTCGCTTCTCGAGAGTAAAAAGAGCTCCGTAAGCCGAGATAAGATAGAAAAGAGGCTGGCATACATAAGAAGACGCAGGCGTCTGGAGAGAATATGCAGCATACTCGAAGCCTCTTTCAACGACAGGAACGAGCTGGAGTTCGTCTCTGCCTACGAATTCTCCTTTTCTGCTCACAGTTTCGTAAAATATCTCCTTACGAGGACGGAGGCTGTCGATATAGACTCCATGCTCGAAGAGAGAGACGAAGATATCGTCACCACTCTGGAGCATATGAAGAGTGAGGCCCGCAGGAGAAGAGAGGAGGAGATTTCCCTCTTCGTCTCCTCTTTGCACGAGCATAGATATCTCGGCGAAAGAGATGCGGAAATCTCCATAAGAAGAGCTCCTCTGCAAAGTGAGCTCTACCACATACCGATACCATACGAAATCGTACGGGGAATCGTCGATGAAATAGACCCCAATATATATATAATGGAAAGCCAGGAGCATTTCGGCATAGAAAAGAGTACAAAATTCGAACTCTTCGGTACCACTCTGGAGTACAGACTCAAACTCTCCTACGAAAAGAGCTTCCTCTACTCCAGCATCTGGCAAGAGAGCGACCTACCTCTCGAAGAGGATTTCGCAACTTTGAAAAATAGTGGCGAAGAGCTCTTCCTATCGTCGGTGGAGGCTTTGAAGGAGAGGATGAGAGAGCAGGCGGGGCTGCTGGAAATAGAAGATGGCGAGATAGAGAGATTCATCCTGCAGTTTCTCGAGGGGCAGATAGCCGCCTCTGGAAATCTGAGGATGAAAGAGAAGACGAGAAAGAGGATACTCTTCCATTTTTCGGAATATCTCAAACCTCTCAAAGAGAAGAGACTCAGAGAGGAGCTTCTGGCCAAAACCATAAGGGACTTCAAGATGCTCTTCCCTCTCGCGAGAAGCCTGAAGAGAAAAATAGTCCTGCATGCAGGCCCTACCAACAGCGGCAAGACATGGGAGGCGATGGAGAAGTTGAGACAGGCCGAGACGGGATACTATCTGGCCCCATTGAGACTACTCGCTCTGGAAGGATACGAAAATCTCGTCTCGCACGGTGTAAAGACATCGCTCATAACTGGAGAGGAAGAGATACTCGACGAGGACTCCACACATATCAGCTCTACGATAGAGATGCTCAACAGCGAGGTTGAAGTGGAGCTCTGTGTAATAGACGAGATACAGATGATAGAGGATAGAGACAGGGGATGGGCTTGGGCGAACGCTCTTATCGGAGTACCGGCGAAAGAGCTCATACTCACAGGCTCCGAAAATGTCGTACCTGCCATAAAGGAGCTCTGCAGATACCTAGGTGAGGAGCTGGAGATAAAATATTTCGAGAGAAAAAACCCTCTCGAACTCATGCAGAGGGCCACAGCGCTCAAGAGAGTCAAAGCCGGTACGGCCATAGTGGCATTCTCGAGAAAGGAGGTCCTCTCTCTCAAACAGAGACTTTCGCACAAATATCGCGTATCCGTAGTTTACGGCAATCTCTCTCCGGAGGTCAGAAGAGAGGAGGCGAGACGATTCAGAGAGGGAGAGAGCGAAGTATTGGTAGCGACGGATGCCATCGCGATGGGGCTGAATCTGCCCATAAAAACCATTCTATTTGCAAGAGACAACAAATTCGACGGACTCAGAAGAAGAGAACTAAGCACTTCGGAGATACTCCAAGTAGCGGGAAGAGCAGGAAGATACAAAATACACGAACACGGCTATGTAGGTGCCCTAGACGAAAAGACACTAAGAGGCATCAAGGAGAGATTCCATGGCGAGCTTCCTCCCATCACCCTGCCCGTCTCCGTAATGGCCGGTCTGGAGCATGTATTGCTCATAGGAGAGATACTGGAAACCGGAAAGCTTACGGAGATACTCGATTTCTTCTCACAAAACATGAAATTCGAAGGCCCCTTCGTTGCGGCCAATATAGACTCTATGCTCGAACTGGCGAGTATCGTGGATGAGTACGATTTCGACCTCAAATCTCGATATCACCTCTCCTGCGCTCCCGTAAGTATCAACTCACCCTATCTGGAGTCGGTCTTTCATAGATATCTCAGAGAGTTGGAGAAGGGCAAAGAGGTGAAATATATCGAACCAAGGAAGCTACCCCCTTTCGCCCATACAAACGAAGAGTTACTCTACGCCGAAGATAGAGTGAAAGAGGTCTCTCTATATTTATGGTTGTCTTTTAAATTCAGAGACAAGTTCAAAGATACCGAAAAAGCGATAGAGGGGAGAAAAAAACTGAACAGGTTTATCGAAAATTCACTTCAGAGGGGCGATTTCAAAAAGAGTTGCAGGCGCTGCGGCAGAGAGTTGGACTTCAGCTATAGTTTCTCCATCTGCGAAAAATGCTATAAAAAAGGGAAGAGGGGGAGTTTTTATAAGAAAAGAGAATAATTTTTCATATAGCTGTTGTTATATTATTCATATTTCGTTAAATTTTATGAAAAAGTAAGCAAAAAATTAACGAATTGTGTTATCATTACAAACGAAATAACAAAAACAAGGAGTTTCAAATGAAAAAAGGACTTTTGCTTTCAGTAGCAGCAACAGCTGTTATCTTCGCAGGTGGCGATATCGCTCCTGTTGAGCCCGCAGCACCTGCATCCGCAGATTTCTGGGGACAAATCGGATTCGCATATCAAGCTGAGGATTTCGATTCCAAAGTAGTTAATCTTGACCTCAGTGATGAGGCAAACAATAGATTTTCTGCAATTGTAGTACTTGGTGTTGAAAAACAACTCGGTAACGGCTTCGGCTTTGGTGCAGAAGTTGCAGGTTGGAGCGATCTCGGACTCGATATCGCTGATCGTTCTGCTCTCTACTGGGCTGATGGAGCAGCAAATGCTGGAGCTGATCAGACAGATGCCGAAGTATCTCAAGCATACCTGACCTACACTTTCGGTAATACAGCAATCAAAGCTGGACGACAAGCTCTTCCCAAAGCAGTCTCTCCTTGGGCATGGTCTGCACGCTCTGCCGGTATAATCGATATCAGCTATGACGGTGTCGTAATCGCCAATACTGATCTCGAGGACACTACACTCGTAGGCGCATGGATAGATCAAGTTAGCTTCACTAATGACTTCCTCCCCAATGTTGATATAAGTGATGATACTGGTCTCTTTATGCTCGCTATGATCAACAAGTCTCTTGCCAACACTACTTTGGCATTGAGCACATACTATATTCCCAGCAGCAACTTCACTCCTAGCCTCGAAGATACATGGTCGGTATGGGCTTCTGCAGTAGGTAATGCAAACGCTGTCAACTGGGGTGTTCAAGTAGCTTATGTCGATGGCGATCAGGCTGGATGGGATTCTACATTCGGTGTAGCAGCGAAGATTGGTTCCAAGTGGGGTGACCTCGGTGCAGAGCTTGTTGTAGGTTATATCAACGACGGTGACTACAGCCTCAAAACTGCTGGTTCTGGAAGAGGAACAAGCGCATTCTGGACATTCACCGGTGACTTCGGTGGTGACATTGTTGGAGACAATGTATGGTCTATCATGCTCAAAGCCAACTACGACCTACATGAAAATGGTAAACTCTTCGGTATAGTCGAGTATTTCGATGCTGATAACAATGCCGTATTCGACAGTGCTACAGATCTGAGACTCGGATACAAGTTCAAAGTATTGGGTCTTGATAGCAAAATTGAGTACAGATATCTTGATATCGACAATGCTGCCGATGTTACTCGCCAAAGAGTTCGTGTAGAAGCTTACTACAAGTTCTAAGAACCCTCTACTCCTCGTCAGGGAAGCCCTTTTCGGGCTTTTCCCGATATATCTTCATTTAAAAAAATCTCATAAAATAACTAAATACAAAAAAGTGATTCCAATATCATCTAAATAGAGCATATCTTAAGATAAATCAGTGTATTGTAACGCTAAATATTTACACACTACCCTATCAAAGGATGAAGATGAAGAAGGGTCTTTTATTGCTTACGGCTTTAAGTATGACAATGATACTCGGATGTGCACAGAAGAGCTCTACACCCATCAGAATGGCACATGAGCAAAATCTAAACTTCAACGATGCCGTAAGTGCTTCGGTAAGCGGCGGTGTTACGGAGAGTGGAAAATATACGGGACAGGACGGTAGAAGTGCCAGCGGTATAAAAATGATCTATTTCGCTACTGATAGATATACCTTGGATCCCGATCAACTGGCACGACTACAGTCTGACCTTCCGAAAATAAGGAATCTCGTCTCCATTGGAAAGATACGGGTTGAGGGTAATTGTGATGAAGTCGGTACAGATGAATACAACCACGCTCTGGGTCTCAAGAGAGCCAAAAGCGTAAAACTCTTCCTGACTGACAATGGTATTCCTTCCAAAATGATAGATATAGTAAGTTATGGTGAGAGCAATCCGGTATGTACGGGAGGCTCTGCCGCCTGTCATGCCAAAAATAGAAGAGTGGAAATCAACAGCGTACAATAACACTTTGCCTGCACTGCTGACAAGAGTGCAATCCAAAGAAGCGACAGCTGGGGCCTGCCACCCAAAGCTCCGAGCGGAGCTTAGAGGTCCTGCTCCACCACCTTTTTGAAAGTCCCAAAATAGATATCCCTCAGGCTTGTCATATCCATCTCTATATCGTTTATGCGGACTCTATCGCCTCCGCTTCTACCTATGGATACAATATTCAACCCCAGATTCATAGCCTTTTGCGCTACTTGTGCTATATTCTCCTCTTTCACTTCCACAATCGCTCTCGAGGGTGTCTCGTCGAATACCCATCTCTCATCTTCAAACGAGAGCTCTATATCCGCACCAATGCCACTTAGAGCGCAGCTTTTTGCAACAGCTATCGCCAATCCGCCGACATTTACATCCTTCGCGGACTCGAGCAGCCCCTCTTCGTTGGCCTCCACGACAAACTGCCACAGCCTCGCTTCCGCCGCATAATCGATATCGGGAAGTCTTCCGCCTATGGTGCCGTAGAGCTCTTTCATGTAGAGTGATGCCGCAAACACCCCTTTTGTCACACCAAGAAGCAGAATTCTATTGTTTTCACCCTGCAGGCTGCTCGGGAGTACACGATTGCTCTCTTCGTTGAGTCCCACCATCGCTATGGCCGGTGTCGGATATATGCTCACTCCGTTGGTTTCGTTGTATAGCGACACATTTCCGCTCACTACCGGCGTCTCCATCTCGGCGCAGGCCTCCTTGATACCCTCACAAGCCTTGGCGAACTGCCACATCACTTCGGGATTCTCCGGGTTTCCGAAGTTGAGACAGTCGGTTATAGCCAGTGGTCTGGCGCCGCTCATAGCCACATTTCTGCCGCTCTCGAGCACTGCAAGCGCCGCCCCTTTGAAGGGGTCTATATAGCAGTATCTCGGATTGCAATCACTGCTCATTGCAAGAGCCTTTCCATTCTCCTTGACTCTTATCACACTCGCATCGAGCGAGCCTGGATGCTTCTGGGTATTGGTCTGTACCATCGAGTCGTACTGCTCATAGACCCACGACTTATCCACCACTTCGTTGCAGGCTATCATCTTTTCGAAAGCCTCTTGGTTGGGCACCCTTTCAAAGTCATCTATCGTTATCTCGGCTATCTCGTCGAGATAGGCGGGTCTGCTGGTCGCTCTGTCGAGTATCGGTGCCTCTTCGCTTACGGGATCGACCGGGATGTCGGCAACCTTTTCACCGTGCCAGAAGAGTTCCATTCTGCCGGTATCCGTCACTTCACCTATGACGGCGGCTTCGAGGTCCCATTTTCTGAAAATCTCGATTATCGCCTCTTCACTTCCCTTCCTAGCACATATGAGCATCCTCTCTTGGGATTCGCTCAGCATAAATTCATAGGGAGTCATCCCCTCCTCTCTCGCCGGTACTCTCTCCAGATGCATGATCATACCGCTGCCGCTTCTTCCCGCCATCTCGAAGGAGCTCGAAGTGAGCCCCGCCGCACCCATATCCTGAATACCGACCACATAGTCGGTTTTGAAGAGTTCGAGGCAGGCTTCGAGCAGAAGCTTCTCCGTAAAGGGGTCTCCCACCTGCACCGTGGGTCTGAGCTTCTTGCTCTCTTCGGTGAAGCTGTCACTGCTCATGACCGCTCCGCCGAGTCCGTCCCTGCCGGTCCTCGAACCTACATAGATAACGGGATTTCCCACACCCTCGGCCTTGCCGTAGAAGATTTCGTCGGCTCTGGCCAGCCCAAGGCTAAAAGCGTTTACCAGAATATTGCCGTTGTAGCAGCTTTCGAAACTCATCTCGCCGCCGATGGTCGGCACCCCCATACAGTTGCCGTAGCTTCCTATACCCTCTACCACTCCTCTTACGAGATGGCGCTGATATCTGGCCGTTTCGCTATCTCCGTCGATATCTCCGAATCTGAGAGAGTTGAGATTGGCCACGGGACGCGCTCCCATCGTGAAGATATCTCTAAGTATCCCCCCGACACCGGTGGCCGCTCCTTGAAAAGGCTCTATGTAGCTCGGATGGTTGTGGCTCTCCATCTTGAAGACAGCCGCCATACCGTCTCCTATATCGATGACACCGGCATTCTCTCCCGGTCCTTGGATGACCCACGGAGCCTCGGTGGGAAAACCGTTGAGATATTTTTTGCTCGACTTATATGAACAGTGTTCGGACCACATGGCGCTGAAGATACCTATCTCCACGAGATTCGGTTCTCTGCCGAGAATCTTCTTTATATGCCTATAATCTGCCACACTCAACTTGTGAGCCGCCAAAACATCCTCTATATTCTCCAGCGCTTCTTCCGACATACTTTTCCTTTTGAAAAATGATAATTTGACGATATTTTACTCAAAAGGGGCTGAATGGGAGCACTATATCTCATATACTCATCCCCCCTGAATTTCCACTCCGCAATCAACTTGATAATCAGCATGATGTACTTCCAAATCCATTTCGTATAGAGCACATCCTTGCCCTTTTGTTGTGCTTCGTAGATATCCCTATCCACCTCTTCGGGCTGGGCGGTCAGCTTTTGATGTAGGTCCGTACCCTCGATCATCTTCGTCGCCATGAAACCGGGTTTGATGGTGAGCACCTGCACCTGTGAGTCATAGAGTCTGTTTCTTGGCCCCGATAGGTAGACTCAGCGCCGCTTTGGCTAAGCCGTAGAAGATGATCTCATTTTCATTGAGAATTATCTCTTTGAGTTTCGTTTCCTCATCGAAGGTGATATGACAACAGTCAATTTTAGAGTACTCCCCCTATGTACTACGGCTCATACGACACTCACGCTTAAAAAAGAGCGACGAAGGCGACGAAATCCTACAAAAAGAGATGAAAATCGATGTTTTCCATCGGATGCTATGAGCTCATCAGAGAGGAAAGAGGAGTGCTATATTAAGCTCGAAAAGATTCGCACATCCCGCCAATGGATAGATACTCTTGCTGCCCTTCATATCGAAGATAAGCTCTTCAAGATACCTCGGAGAAATACGAAAATTACAAAATTACCGTTGTGAGATATTCAAGTTCCCAAAAAGGGGACCTCAAATAGGTAACCCCCAAACTATTTTACCAATGATACAAAGGAGGAGGAATCATTATAAAATAAACCAATCAAAAGGAGAAAAAATGAATTGTGGCGCGGCGGACGAGACTCGAACTCGCGACCCCCTGCGTGACAGGCAGGTATTCTAACCGACTGAACTACCGCCGCACCTATGAACTTATGGTGGTCGCTATAAGACTCGAACTTATGACATCTACCTTGTAAGGGTAGCGCTCTACCAACTGAGCTAAGCGACCATAAACCGTACTGGCGACCCTTAGAGGATTTGAACCTCTGTGTCTGTGTGGAAAACACAGCATCCTTGGCCACTAGATGAAAGGGTCATCTAGACCAATTCCAGCTATTATTTAAGTGGTGACCCGTCTTGGATTCGAACCAAGGGCCCACTCCTTAAAAGGGAGTTGCTCTACCGACTGAGCTAACGGGTCTCTTCAAAAAGCCGTTCGGCTTATGTGGGTGGCATTATAGCCCATAAGATCCTGCCTGTCAAGGGTTTTTGAAAAAAAATTCAAAAAAAATCGAAAATTCCCTTTTCGCTCTCTATCAACATCTCCACTGCACACCATAGTGTTCTCTCCTGTATCGCTACTCTATCTCCAAGGAGGAAAACTCTCCGCACCCGTTTCTCTCCAGAATTTATTATACATAGATATACCGTACCTACCGGCTTGCCGGGGACTGCTCCAGTCGGACCTGCTATACCGCTGACGGCAATAGCTATATCCGCCCCACTTCTCCTCATGGCTCCGTCCGCCATCTCTTGCACACACTCTCTACTGACCGCACCGTATCTCGCCAGTGTCTCCTTCCTCACACCCAGCCACTCATCTTTTATCTCATTGCTATAGGTGACAAAAGAGCCGTTCAGGATAGCCGAGGCACCGGAGACGGATGTAAAAGCACTGGCTATGAGACCTCCCGTACAACTTTCGGCGAAAGTGATACTTTTGCCGCACGAGCCAAGATACTCTATGAGCAGGGTGAAGATATTTTTCGTCACTATGTAGTGGCCCCTGCCGAAATATTCCTCCAGCTTATATAAGCTCCCAGGCTCATCTATCGTAGTCATATACATCGTCGGTGTAATCTTCGAAGGCAGAGGAAGACCAAGTTTCAAGGTGACACTCTCCGCTATATCCTCATACTTCGTGCGGGTATTTGCAAAAATATAGACTTTTCTTCTCGTATCCAAGCTCTCTTTGGGAAAGTATATCGCTCTATCATAGGAGATATTCGTTATATAAAGCGAGCATCTCCCGACCATTATACTATATCCGGTGTCGAATATCCTGCTTGCCGTAGAAGGATACAAGTGCTCTCCATCACTCACTATCGCTTCATGAGAAAGTGTGGCAACTATCCTATTCAGTATGGGATAGGATTCCTTTTCACAAAATATGTATACCTCCCGCTCCGTAGAAACTATTTCCATAAGTTCCTGAGGGAGAGACTCGTCATGTGTTCCGAAGTACTGTTTTCTTTTTGCAAAAATACCATGATTCTCGAGAACTCTCTCGATATAGCCCATCGAAACCGAATCTTGACAAAGAGAGTGACCGATGTATATGATTATAGTTTCTCTTTCCATGTCGAAACCCTCCCCTTCCCTGTTTCTCGATAAAATCAAATAGCTTTTCTATAATTGTACTTGATTTTCCGAGAAACTCGACTGCATGGTTCCTTCTCCATGAATAGAGTTCCATTTTTCGCAAAGAGGTCTATCTCAAAATCGCGAAGATCAATATATCCCCTTTTGTTATAATACAGGCCAAAGCCAGCCAAAGGAGATGAATGAAAGCCATT
>CAJXJF010000065.1 GCA_913054475.1 uncultured Nitratifractor sp. | reverse complement strand
AATCGTGTTGATAAATATTGTCGCAGAGAAAGGACTTGCATGTTTGCCCGATTCGATATCGAGAAGGAGAGGCTCGAAGAGTTTCCGCAGAGGCTCGGGACTCTTCTCGATGAACAGCTTCGCAAAATAGAAGAGATTGCAGCCGCCAAGGATGCTGGATATGAGGATGTGATCAAGAGACTCGAAGAGATGGATGAGCAAAGAGCTCTCTTTTTCACTCCGCTTTCGCATCTCAACAGTGTCATGAACTCCGAAGAGACGAAAAAGGCCTATGAGGAGTCTATAGCGCAACTGAGTCTGTTTCACAGCCGTGTATCGCAAAACAGAGCGCTTTATGAGAAGATAAAGGCTATCGAAAGCGACGATATATACAGAAAAAGAGTACTTCAAAACGAGATACGGGATTTCAGACTCTCCGGCGCCGACCTGGACGAGGAGGGTAAAAGGGAGCTCGAAGAGATAGATTTGAAGCTCAGCGAGCTTTCGAACCGCTTCGCCCAGAATCTGCTCGATGCCACCAATTCATGGGAGATGGTGGTAGAGAGTGAAGAGGATGTCGAAGGGATACCGGAGGAGGAGCTCGCCAAAGCCCGTTTCGAGGAGGATGGGAGGGTGAAATACCGTTTCACTCTACAGATGCCGAGCTATATCGCCTATATGACTTATGGTCCCAATCGGGAACTCAGAGAGAAGATATACCGGGCATATACCACGAGGGCTCCCGAAAATGCCGAAGTGATAGACGAGATACTGCGACTGAGAGAGAAGAAAGCCCGGCTGCTGGGCTTCGACAGCTACGCCTCCTATGCCCTGCAGACGAGAGATGCGCGAAGCGAAGATGAGGTGATGTCGTTTCTCGAGAATCTGCTGAAGCTCTCCATAGCCGCAGGAAGAGCCGAAATAGAGGAGCTTGGAAGATTCGCTTTGCGAGAGGACGGGCTTGAAGAGCTCGAAAGTTTCGATATAGCCTACTACTCCCAAAAGCTCAAAAGAGAGCTTTTCGACTACGACGAGAATATGAGCCGTCCATATTTCGAGAAGAGCAGAGTCGTGAAGGGGGTCCTCGGGATTGTGGAGGAGCTTTTCGGATACACTTTCAGGAAAAACGATATGAGACTCTGGCATGAGAGTGTGGAGTGCTACGATATCTATCGGGATGGCGAATTGTCGGCCAGAATCTATTTCGACCTCGAAGCGAGGAGAGAGAAGAGAGGCGGAGCGTGGATGCACGATTGGGAGACGAGGTTTCTCGACAGCAGGGGAGAGCTTCACCTCCCTTCGGCCTTCGTCGTAGCCAACTTCTCACCCGCACAGGGGGGTGAACCATCCCTGCTCAGACACGACGATGTGGTGACGCTCTTCCATGAAATGGGTCATGCGATACATCATCTCTTCAGCGCCATGGATGAACGCTCCATAAGCGGAATCAACGGTGTGGCGTGGGATGTCGTGGAGTTTCCGAGCCAGTTTCTCGAGAATTTCGCATACGAAGCCCCCATTCTGGAGCGCTTCGCATACCACTATCGTAGCGGAGAGAAGATACCTACAGAGATTCTCGGGGCTATAAAAAGAAGCAAAAATTTTCAGGCGGCCATGGCCATGCTCAGACAGTTGGAGTTCGCCATCTTCGACTTCAGACTCCATATGAAACTCTATCAGGGTGCCGAAGTCCGGGAGCTTCTGGAGTCTGTCAGAGAGAGAACAGCGCTTGTGAAGACTCCCGCATACAACCGTTTCGAGCACGGTTTCTCCCATATTTTCGCCGGAGGATATGCCGCAGGATACTATAGCTACAAATGGGCCGAGGTGCTTAGCGCGGATGCCTTTTTCGCCTGTGTGGCGGAGGATGGTTCGTTCGACAGAGAGAAGGCCGACGGCTATGCGAAAAATATTCTGAGTCAGGGAGGGGCGGAAGATATGAGTACGCTCTACAAAAGATGGCTCGGCAGGAGGGCGAGACCGGAATCTCTGCTCGAACTTTACGATATAGGCTCGGGAGAGTAGTATTGAAGAGAGATTTTCTGCTTCTGCTTTCTTCCGTACTCGCCTCCGTGCTTCTTTTGCTCGCCGGTGCATGGAGCGCTCCCACATTCACGCAGAGAGAGAGTTTCATGGAGGCGCTCTCCATGTTTCTCTCGTTGCTCTTCGTATTTTCCGTCATTGTCGTCGTGGCCTACATGGGTTTGAGAGCCTTTTCGATATTTCTCTCTCTCTTCGTGGCGATGGCCATATCCATCTACGGTATCGAAGCGGGGCTTATGGTGATAGCCATGACATATCTGCTGTGGGGTTTCGTATTCTCCATAGAGCTTCTGCTGGCATATCACGGAGTCGAGAGTGCATGTCTCTGGTTTGTGCAACGCTATACGGCGAGGAGTTTCGAGATGGAATATAGGATTTTCTATCCACTGCTTTGGATATCCTATTTTCTATGGGATTATCTGCCTCGGCTCTTTGGCGGCAAAAGGGAGAAGTTACCTTTCGTACCATCAGGGGCCTATCGTCGTATATTGGATAGATTGAACGATAAATAAAATTGAATGACAATATTCATAATGGCATAATATACAAAAGCGTCTGATTGCCTTAACGAGGGGGAGAGATGGAAGATTTGAGAGTAGAAGAGGAGAATAGATATATCGAAGAGATACGGCAATCGTATGCGAGATTCGGATATATAATAGCGATATCTCCGCTTCTTATATACTTCGACTCGTTTTTCCCATCGAAGATGGGTAGATTGAATACGACCTTTATACTCTTTACGATATATGCTCTTTCGCACTACTTTTTTATCAGGAGATATCCGCAAAGAGCCCTGATTCCAAGAAAAATACTCACGATTGTCATAGATATCGCTGCGACCACTTTCTTCATATACACTCTGGATCGTTACGGTTTCATATTTCATGTTTTGTATGTATGGATCATTATGGGCAACGGTCTCAGATTCGGTCCGTACTATCTCTTTTTTAGCATGCTTTTGTGTGTGGGGGCGATTCTGGCTATCTATATCTTGAATCCTTTCTGGAAAGCTCGTGCATATATTGTTGTCTATATGATTGCCACATCTATCGTGGTGCCACTTTTTGCGCTTATACTGATGAGGCGATTGAGAGAAAAGAATATGGAGCTGGCGAAACTGCTTCGGCTCGTAGAGAGACAGTCCAGGATAGATTCACTCACCGGCATACCGAATCGTCTCTCGTTTGAATTGGAGTTAGATAGATATATGAAAAGGAGGATACCTTTTGCACTTCTATTTATCGATATAGACGGTTTCAAAGCCGTCAACGACAATTTCGGACACGATATCGGAGACGAGGTGCTAAAAGAGGTAGCCCAGAGGTTGGACGATTCGATAGAAAAGGGTGATTTTTTAGCCCGTCTCGGTGGAGATGAGTTTGTGGTGATGAGTCGAGGGGGAGAAAAGATAGTGAGAAAATTGGCCGAAGATATATGCAGGAGACTCTCCGAGCCCTATGGAGAGAATGCAGAGATAGATTATCTTTCCGCAAGTATAGGTATAAGCTATTTTCCCAAGGATACGGAAGATGAATTCATGCTCAAAAGATATGCCGATATCGCTATGTACGCCGTAAAACAGGATGGAAGGAACGGCTACAAGGAGTATTGTCACTGCTGGAAGGGTCGAGAGCGAAAGCTATCCGATAAATATCGTCGCAACGGCGATTCGAATACCAAATCCCGTCCGAGCGGGTCGGGATGAGACGATGAAGATACTGGTACTCAACTCGGGAAGCTCCTCCATAAAGTTCAAATTGTACGACTTTCCCTCGAGAGAGCTCCTGCTTGCAGGGAGCATAGAGAGGATAGGGGAGGCGGACTCCTCTCTCAGACTCAAAGGGCGGAATCTCGAGCTCGACGAAAGAGTCGCTCTGGCCGACCATCGTCGGGCTCTGGAATCTCTCGAAGAGATTTTCAAAAAGAGCTCTCTTCTGGACTCTTTCGAAGAGCTCGGTGCCGTCGGGCACAGAGTGGTTCATGGAGGAGAGGATTTCGAAGAGTCCGTCCTCATAGACGAAGAGGTGATGGGTGCCATCAAGCGTAATGTCTCTCTCGCGCCGCTGCACAATCCGGCCAATATAGAGGGGATAGAGGTGATAGGCTCACTCTCTCCCTCCACACCGCAGGTGGCAGTATTCGATACAGCCTTTCATCAGACTATGCCCCCAGAGGCCTATATCTACGCCCTCGAAATCGAACTTTATGAAAAGTACGGAATTAGAAGATACGGTTTTCACGGCAGCTCCCACTCCTTCGTCTGTAAAAGAGCTTCCGAGATGGCGGGTATGGATAGCGCCTCTTTCGACACCATAACGCTACATCTGGGAAATGGAGCGAGTGTCTGTGCGATAAAGGGGGGAAAGAGTATCGAAACCTCCATGGGCTTTACACCTCTCGAAGGGCTGGTGATGGGGAGTAGAAGCGGTGATATCGACCCTGCGATAATCTTCCATCTATACAGAGAGCTCGGGATGAGTCTGCAAGAGATAGAGAGGCTACTCAACAGACGCAGCGGTCTGAAGGGGCTTTGCGGCGAGAACGATATGAGAGAGATAGAGCTCGCGGCAGCAAGCGGAGATGAGCGCGCTTTGGCGGCCATAGATATCTTCGTTCACCGTATAATCAAATATATAGGAGCCTATTTCGTACTCCTCGGCGGTGCGGATGCGATAGTCTTCACCGGTGGAATCGGTGAAAACAGCTCGTATATACGGGCCAGAGTATGCGAAAGACTCGAAGCGTTGGGTGTCCGTTTCGATAGTGAACTCAACGAAAGAGGCAGGGGAGATTTCCTGTTCAGTACGAAGGATAGTGCGCTAAGACTCTATACCGTGCATACCGACGAAGAGTCCGTCATAGCCGAAGATACCTATCGTATAGTGAGTCTTGCGGAGTCTATGAATCCGACTCCGTGAAAATCGAAGTTTTACACCATGCGGGGCTTTTTGGCGACTGAAACGCCGCCTGGAAGAGTTGAGATTCACAGCGAGCGCGCAGCTGAGACTTCTTTCGCACAATCGCGTAGAAATCAATAGGGCATCATATCCATTTGTGCTTTTTAAGCCAGCGGAATATGAGCCAGGCTATGGCTATATTGCTTATCCATACGAAGAGATAGCTATATTTCCAGTCGAGTTCGGGCATATATTTGAAGTTCATACCGTAGTTGCCCACGACGAAGGTAAGAGGCAGGAAGATGAGCGATATGGCCGCGAGCCTCTGCATGGCCTGGTTCATTCTGTTGCTCAAAAAGCCCATGAGCAGGTTTTGCAGATAGCCTGTCCTGTCGAGATAACTCTTGGATTCGTTTATCGAGAAGGAGAGGTGCTCCTTGAGGTCTATGAACTCATACTTCAGTTTTTTGCGTATAGCCACCGGAAAGTGGTTGTAAACCTTGTTGACCACATCGTTGGACTGTATGGAGAGTTTGGCGAGGCGGTTGAGGGTGCGTCTGGCGAAATAGAGACTCTTTTGTACCTCCTGCTCGTTCAAATCCTCGGCGAAAATCCGATCCTCTATGAGCTCCAGTTTGTCGTCTATCCTGTCGAGTATGCTCATGGTATGGTCTATCATTATATCCATGACCGTATAGGTGATATATTCGAGCGAATCGCTCTGTCTGTATCTCTTGTAGAGGTTGGTAGTGATACTCTTGATGGTCTTTTCGTTTCTGCCGAGAAAGATGAATGTCTTGCCGGTGACTATGATGACCACATTTTCGTCGTCGTAATGCATATCGTCCTCTTCGTCGGCCACGAAGTATTTCAATACTATGAGTTTGAAGCGCTCGTTCTCTTCGTAGGTGATACTCTGATCTTCACTCTGGATATCCTCTATGAAACTCTCGGGAAAGTCGTGTTTTTTCAGCCACTCTATGATGGTTTCGTTGTAGATGGTGGTGAAGAGTACCTGCTTTTTGTTGTCGTCGAGTACTATCTCCTCCTTGCGGTATAGACGGTCGGAAAAAAGATACATATTGCAACCTTCACTCTCTATTGTGTCTGCGAGGAATAAAACGCTTCGGACGAAATCCGCTCAAAATGGAAAATCTCCGTATTATAGCAGGATGCCGGATGCTTTATGAATAATTGAGTAAAATACCTGCGATAATCTTATGACAAAGGTCGAAAAATGAGTCACTATATGCTCTTCTGCGGTACCGCCAATCCTCAACTCGGCGAAAAGATAGCCGAATATCTACAGATGCCTCTTACTAGGGCTACGATAAACCGTTTCTCCGACGGTGAGATAAATGTACAGATATCCGAAAGCGTCAGAGGTAAAGATGTCTTCATAATACAGCCCACATGCGCACCGGCGAATGCCAATTTGATGGAGCTTCTCATCATGACCGACGCACTCAAGCGCTCTTCGGCCAGATCGATAAACGCCGTCGTTCCCTACTATGGCTATGCGAGGCAGGATAGGAAAGCCGCTCCCAGAGTACCCATCTCCGCCAAACTCGTGGCCGACATGATGGAGACAGCCGGAGTGACGAGACTCATAACCGTGGATTTGCACGCTTCGCAGATACAGGGCTTTTTCAATATTCCAGTTGACAATCTCTACGGAGCGATACTCTTCATCGACTATATCAAATCGAAAAAGTTCGAAAACCCCGTCATAGCCTCTCCCGATATCGGAGGAGTCGCCCGTGCCAGATATTTCGCCAGTCGTCTCGGTATGGATATGGTTATAATCGACAAGCGCAGAGAGAGGGCCAATGTATCGGAAGTGATGAATATCATCGGCGATGTCGAAGGGAAGGATGTGATATTGATAGACGATATGATCGATACCGCCGGTACGATGGTAAAGGGTGCGGCCGCACTCAAGGAGAGAGGTGCCAACAGTGTCATGGCCTGCTGTACACATCCGGTACTCTCCGGGCCGGCGATAGAGAGAATCCGCGAAGGCGCTCTGGACGAACTGGTAGTCTCCGATACTATCCCCGTAGCGGTAGAGTGCAAAAAGATAAAGGCCCTCTCCACAGCCTCCATGCTGGCGGAAGTGATACGAAGAGTCCAGAACAACGAGAGTGTCAACTCCCTCTTCGAAACCAAATAAGGATAAAACTTGGCCAAAAAAGTACCTCAGTCCAATATTAGAAACTTTTCCATCATAGCACATATAGATCACGGCAAATCTACTCTTGCGGACAGGATAATACAGGAGTGCGGTGCTGTGAGCGAGCGTAAGATGAGTGCGCAGGTTATGGATACCATGGATATAGAGAAGGAGAGAGGTATCACGATAAAGGCGCAGAGTGTGAGGCTCGATTACTATAAAGATGGTGAACACTATATCCTCAATCTCATCGACACTCCGGGTCATGTAGATTTCTCATACGAGGTGAGCCGCTCTCTGGCCTCTTCGGAAGGGGCTTTGCTGATAGTCGATGCCGCGCAGGGGGTGGAGGCTCAGACCATCGCCAATGTCTATATAGCCCTCGAAAACGACCTCGAACTTCTGCCCGTGGTGAACAAGATAGACCTTCCCAGCGCCGACCCCGAAAGGGTATTGACGGAGGTGGAGGAGGCTATCGGACTCGACTGTACCGAACACAATCTCATATCGGCCAAGACGGGGCAGGGGGTGCCCGAGCTCATAGATGCGATAGTGGAGAGGATTCCGGCTCCCTCTGGAGATGAGAACGCCCCCACCAAAGCCCTCATCTACGACAGCTGGTTCGACAACTATCTCGGAGCGCTGGCACTCGTGAGGCTTTTCGACGGCTCCATAAAGAAGGGTCAGATGATCAGAATAATGGGTAGCAACGAAGATCATCAGGTTCTCGACCTGATGTATCCCAACCCCATAGCCCCAATCAAGACAGCCGAGATAGCTACCGGCGAGATAGGTATAGTGGTGATGGGGCTCAAAACGGTCGAAGGTATAAAGGTGGGAGATACGATTACGGATGCCAAAAACCCCACCAAAGAGGCGATACCGGGCTTCGAACCGGCCAAACCCTTCGTATTTGCGGGAATATATCCGATAGAGACCGACAAGTTTGAAGATCTCAGAGACGCTCTGAACAAACTCAGACTCAACGATGCCGCTCTCACATTCGAGCCCGAAAGCTCTCTGGCGCTCGGGAGCGGCTTCAGAGTGGGATTTTTGGGTATGCTCCATATGGAGGTGGTCAAAGAGAGGCTGGAGAGGGAGTTCGACCTCGATCTCATAGCGACCGCTCCGACAGTCGTATATAGGCTCTTGCTGACCGACGGTAGCGAGCTGGAGATACAAAACCCGAGCGAACTGCCCGACCCCTCCAAGATAGATAGCATCTACGAGCCCTATGTGAAAGCCACGATACTCACACCCAACGATTTCGTGGGCAATCTGATAAAACTCCTCAACGACAGAAGAGGTATTCAGGTCAAGATGGACTATCTGAACGAAAAGAGGGTTCTGATGGAGTACGATATCCCGATGAACGAAATCGTGATGGACTTCTACGACAAACTCAAGAGTACCACCAAGGGTTATGCGAGTTTCGACTACGAACCCGTCGGATTCCGTGCCGGTGACCTAGTGAAGCTCGATATCAGAGTGGCGGGCGAAGTGGTGGATGCCCTCAGTATCATCGTCCCCAGAGAGAAAGCGAGAACGAGAGGCCTCGCTTTCGTAAATCAGCTCAAAGAGTTGATTCCCAGACAGCTTTTCGAAGTGGCGATTCAGGCGAGTATCGGCAATCAGATAATAGCTAGGAGCAATGTCAAATCAGTGGGCAAGAATGTGACGGCCAAATGTTACGGAGGAGACATCACACGAAAACGAAAACTCCTCGAGAAGCAGAAAGCCGGTAAAAAGAGAATGAAGGCCATCGGAAAAGTGCAGGTACCGCAGGAAGCCTTCATGGCGGTGCTCAAGATAGAGAATTAAGGAGTGCATGATGTGGAACTGGATTACAGAGTGGGCTTTTCATATACATCTGATAATGGCTATCAGTTGGATAGGCGGGTCGATATTTATGTTCGTTCTCGGTATTACGCTCAGAGACAAAAAGGCTCAACAGGAGGTCTATCCTCATGTTGGCCCTATTTTCGGATGGTTCGAAGTGGCAGCCCTGATATCGCTGTTGCTTACTGGATATATCCTGGGTATCAAATATAATCTTTTCGAGCTTCTATTTGCGGATAACGGTACAGAGATATCCCATGCACTGAAGATGAAAGTATCGATGGTGGTGGTTTTGACGGTAGCTACCGTCATACACTTCGTGGTCGCATACAAAACAAATGGCAAAGAGAGGAGCAGAGTCGAACAGCTGCTCTCGAGAAGCTCTTCGATGCTGATATTTTTTCTCAATCTCTTCGTGATGCACTATGCCATCGTATTGAGAAATATACTATAAGAGAGTATATATAGAAAAAACTCTCTTTTTTTCAAAGAACTCTTGACAAAGATGTTTCTTTGAGATATAATTCCACCCACACAAGCGAATGGGGTATCGCCAAGCGGTAAGGCAACTGGTTTTGGTCCAGTCATTCGGGGGTTCGAATCCCTCTACCCCATCCACTTCGGATCTTTGATCCGCCTTTTCAATCGGACGCGGGATAGAGCAGTCCGGTAGCTCGTCGGGCTCATAACCCGAAGGTCGGGGGTTCAAATCCCTCTCCCGCAACCAAAACCCCACAGATTTGTCTATTATTAAGTTGTTATAGATGTAACGAGCATTGTGACGATAAAAATAATCGGGCGCTCCTTTTTGCGTATCTTTGTTCCAAAAATCCGCTTCGAAAAGCTCTTTGGCTGCAACATAATCTTTTTGATATGATTCGCAATTGTCTTTTTGGCTGAGCGATAATTCTTTGTCAATGAGTGGGAGGGTGAAATCATACCTTTGCATCTATGCGAGTTCAGTCGTGGAATTGTCGTTGGAGTCCATACAGACTTCCCATCACCGTGGAAAGCAAAGAGTCCTTCCAGCAAAGGAGCAGGGATTTCAGTCCCGTTTGATGCGCTTGGTTGCCGATAACGGCGTCTATTCGAGGTCGATAGCCCCGCTTCTATAGAAACAACGCACTTTGTATCTTGACAAAAAGATCGATACTCTGTTATTATGTAGATACAATGATATACAAGGATATACAAATGAAAAAAGCTATAAATATACGGCTGGATGAGGAGCTTTTGGCCGAACTCGACAGATACGCCGAAGAGTTGGAGAGGACGAGGACATATCTGATAGAAAAGGCGATAAGCGCCTATTTCGACAGATTGGATGAGATGATTTCCGATAAGAGAATCGACGAGGTCAAAAGCTCGAAGGTGGAGATCTATACTCTTGAAGAGGTGGCAAAGCAACTGGGT
>CAJXJF010000064.1 GCA_913054475.1 uncultured Nitratifractor sp. | reverse complement strand
CAAAATTTTTGATAATATTATCAATTGAATCTTTACATTGCTCAAATACCTTTTTGTCATTCAACTTTGCACTTGCAAAAAGTGCAAAATTTGTTTTTTGTTCGCTATTCATAGCTCTGCAATCTTTTGTTGTAATATTTCTTTATTGGTATTTATATATTCACTTAAAGCCTCATTGATAGCTTTTGTAATATCATCTTCATCTAAGATACCAACCATTTGAAAAAGTTTTATTTTTTTCTTTATATCTTCATCGATTGATACCATAGATGCTGTATCTATATCAATAGTATTGTTGTACATGTACTCAATAGTTTTCAACACCCTCTCTCCTCTTGTTCTTCCTTCTATAGCCTGACTAGTGGCATATGCTAAGATATCAGAATAGAGGCTCTCTTTCATATCCAATCTTTTTAGTTTGTTTTCATTCATCCAAATCTCCTTAAAATTATATATGCAAACAAAAAATGTTTATATAGATGAACTATGCCATTAAATTCCTTAAGATGTTATAAAAGGAATATTTTGGCAAGAAATGGAACAGACTAAAACATTATTTCTGAATAAAGTAGTTTTTAAACGATAAAAATATTTAAATACACCAAAAGTTTGAGTACAAAAAGAGGTCAGGTGAACGTAATCATATCATCTACTCATCCTCTTCACAATCCCATTGACCGTTGACTGTGCCATGCCCAGTACTTTAGCAATCATATGTTGAGAATAACCTTGCTGATATGCTTGGTAGATCACTTTGTTTCTTTGGGGTATATCCGTGATGTTTTTGAACAGTTTTACTAGATCTTTTGCTTTGGGTTTTGTGTCGATATTGGGTATCTCTACTAAAGAAGACGCTTTTTTCATATCTGAGAGTTGACTGCTATCCGGTCTAGTATGTAAAAAGGCTCTGATTGCCTCTTTGTCTTCTGGGTAGTGCTGCATGATCCAAGCATTTTGTAGACACTCTGGTATATCGTTTGTCAGAAAGTGGTTATAAGAGCTGTATGGGTATTCTTCCAATGTTTTGACCATCTTGGCTCTGAGGGGGTTTTGTTCGATGTAGCACATGAGGGTATAGAGATAGGCTTCATCGGTAACAAACCATGATTTGAATCTTCCTTGCCATAGATGTCCCACCCTTTTGTATTTTTTGTTGAAGTAGATTGCGTAGTTCATGTTGAGCTGCCGCATATACCTGGAGAGATTCTTTTGTGTGATCTCTATGAGCAGATGGTAGTGGTTGGGCATGAGGCAGTAGTTATGGAAGGTGATGTTATGGCTTTCGGCATAGAAGCACATCAGCTCTTTGAAGTATTCATAGTCTGAGAGCTCTTTAAATACCACACATTGCTCTACCCCTCTGTTGATGATGTGGTAATAACCCGGCATCTCTATACGAGGCTTTCTAGGCATTGCTTCTCTCCTTTTGGAGTGTATAGCAGAAGATGACTTACGATTACATTCACCTGACCCCTTTGTTTGGGTAATCAGCTTTGAAGTGTGCTATATATCTCTTCGAGAGCCTCGTAGAGAGCTTCGGGAGATATCCCGCTATTTGATGCCAGAATCTCTTGCATAAGCACATTGTCCTCCCTGCCGTTCCAGATTTTCAGATATTCCCCCTCTTTATAGCCATGATTCTGTCTGAATCGGTTGAGCACATTCTTGCCTATATAAAGAGTGTAAAGGCTCTCGAGATTCAAACCCGATACAGAGGCCATATCAAAAAAGTCGCTCATCAGCCTCTCTATCCTTTCATCGCAGAATATCCCCTCTATCAGCCGCTCCACCAGTGCCATTTCGGCATATATATCCCCTCCCGTATCGGCTCTATCTCCATCTCTGAAACGGATATAAGCCTCGAGAGACTCTATAGTCTGCACAAGATCAGCTATATTTCCATCCCGCTCGAGCTTTTCCAGCCTCAGCGCCTCACTCATTATGAAGTGCCAGATATCCACGGTCTCGATTCGGATATTCTCGTAATCTGCTTCGGCAGCTATGTTTTTCCAGTGTTTCCAAGGATAGCTCTCTATCAACTCCGCAGCTTCGAGATATATGCAGCGTCTCCAGTCTATGACTTTGCCGTTTTTCGTGATACCCTTCTCCCATCCTTTACCGTTGGTATCGTCATTGAGCTCCTGTTGAAGTCTCAACATACTTTCGACTCTATTCATCAAAATTCCCTTTTGTATATGATATCTATACTCTGCGACTCCTGCCCGATCGATATATCGGTCTCCACCTTGGGAGAGTGCTCCACTCTCACTATGATTTTGGACTCGTCTTTCTGATCGTAGATTATCGAAACCTTGTTACTTATCTTTTTGCCCACCTCGAAACCCTTCTGGCTCAATACCAGTGTATCGAGCTTGAGTCCCATATTGCCAAGAATGGATTTCGCCAAACCTCCGCCAACCATGGATAGCATATCTTCAGAGCTGTTACCCGAATTTTCGGAGTCGAAGAGTATGAAGGAGAGAATCTGGTCTCTCGTCATATACGGTGAGCTGGAGAAGTTGAGTACCGGTTCGCTCCCTGAGCCCGATACCGATATCCAGATAGCCTTGCCATATCTTCTATAGATCAGTTTTATATTCAGGAGTGGAGAAGTGGGCTTGCCAGTAAAATATACCGCACTTTTTTCGAGTACGAATTTTTTACCGTTGAAATTGTAGTAGCCACCCTTCCTGAAATCTATCGAGCCCAATACCATAACGGGCGATTTGTACTCTTTGAGAATACTCATCTGCGGTTTCAACTCTACCTTTACATCTTTCTGTTTGAAGAGGAGAGATCTCTTGCTCTCTACATAGAGTTTCAATCTGACATTTTTTTCGAAAAAGCTGTTCTTCTTCTCTCTCATATGTTGCACTATTATGATATCTTCGTCACTCGCATAGTGCTTGGCCTTCATATTGTAGAAAACCTTCCCTCCAAGAATATATATCTTGCCCTCACTGTCGATTTTGCCTTTGGATATCCTAGTATCGAGGTCGAGCGATATTCTCATTTTGGCATTTTCATGCTCGATTTTGAAGCTGGACGCTTTTGCACTGATTCTGCCTTTATCCTTTGCGGCATCATATCTACCTTTTATTTTGAGTTCATCGTTTATCCAGAGCTCTTTTATTTTCAGGAGACTCTTTTTGAACATGATTTTGGAAGTCCTTTTTGAAAAGAACTTCATACCCGCAACTTCCACGGAATAATTCTCTATATTCAGAGCCTTTTTCTTCAAGTCGGCACTCAAATCTACAGAGAGCTTTCTTATGGGTTTTTTTATTCTCGCTTTGTTGTCGGGGATGAATCTCTTCGACCTGATAGAGGCTTTTATACTCCCCTTCGCAGCGAGATAACTCGCTTTTACGCTCAGATCACCATCTATCGCCGGTGGCTCCATTTTGTATATCTTTCCTATATTCTTAAAGAGTTTCTTGACCGACGAGCTCTTCATCAGCATATTCACTCTCTTTTTCAGACTGCCCGAGATATTCACGACACTATCCGCAAGAGAGATTTTTCCTTCGATCTTTTCACTTTCGAGAGAGTAGTCAGCTTTTGCGGAGATATTCTTAGAAAAGAGCCTGAGTATAGTATCGTTCCCATCCAGCTTCAGAGCCATTTTCAGAGGAAAAATATTCTCCACTTTCAGATTTTTGTCCATCTTTTTGAGTAGAGTTTTTTTGGGTACTCTCAGGAGTGCTTTGCTTTCGAGGTTTTTACCATACGACAATTTACCGTCAATATTTGCAATATTGGACTTTATGCTGTACTTCGCCTTCAGGGGCATTATCTTCGAGAGGTTGAGTTCGCTGCCAATATCAATCGAAGCTTTTGCTGCTTCGAGCCCGGAGGGAAGATTCACGAAATTAGCAAGCGCCAAAGAGCCATTGCTGAAGATATGTAAAGAGGCTTTTTTCATATCGGGTGTTGCGAAAGTGGCTCGAAATAGCGAAGAGTTGAGCTTGGCAGAGAGTTTTTTCGCATCTCCTCTGAAATTGATTTTTACCTTTCCTACTCTTTTGGAGATACTTTTATCTGGAATATCTATTTTGGGAAGTATTAGCGACCCAGAATAGACAAACGGGGCACTCTTGTGCATTTTGCCGACAAAAGTCAAATTTGCAGAAGGCAGATATGGGGGCAGGGCGAATCTACCCGCACCCTTCATCTTCAACTTTCCACTCTCGAAACTATAGTCTATATCTGTCTTGCCCAGTGCCATATCGATATCGAAAGAGGCGTTCGAATCCGCATAGAGACTCTTGCCGGAAGTAGTGAGGGTTATGCGAGCACTCTTTTCATCCACTATACCCGTTAAATCCAGAGGCTTCATCCCGGATGCCTTCAAAGGTATCTTGTACTTTTCGAAAAATCCTTGAAGAAGAGTAATTCTATTCTCTCCTTTTTGCAGTATCACTGCCCTCCCCCTCAGGAGAGCGGAAAGTTCTACCTTCGCCGCATCACTCCAGGCAAAGAGCTTCACACTACCCTCTTGCATCACGGCACCATCGAGCTTCATAAGCAGATTCCTGCCAAAGACTTCGGCTTTATCAACTGTAATACCGGCTCTTTTGTAAGGTAGAATATCCATATTCAATCTTTTAAGAGCCAGATAGCGGGGCAGGAAAGGTACCCTATAGTCACTACTCTTTTTCTCTTTAGAGCTTGAAGAAGAGCTCTTTTCGGGCTCTTTCGTAGCCCTCTTTTTGCTCATCTTGGAGCTGAGCTTCTCTATAGCCGCCACATCTATCGAGCTGGCATTGAACTCGTCTATAAAGATACTTCTATTGCCTATATGGGCATTCAACGAGAGTTTCGCATATGGCGAATCCGCGGAGATGCTCAACCTTCTTCCTCTGAATCTCTCGCTTTGAAAATCTATCTCCAGACCATCGGCGGAGAGTCCGGCACCATTTAGCTTCACACCATTCCAAACGAATGGAGAGATTTGCAGACTCAATTTGTCTATCGAGACCAACTCCGGTACATAGGGATAAGAGCTCAGCTTCCCAGCAGCACTTTTGGAGCTGTTTCCTTTGCATTTGGACGAGTTCTTATCTCTCTCGAGGATGGCAAGCATCCTCTTGAGTGCATCTACATCGAGATTTTTAAGAGAGGCTCTTTTGATTCTATAGGTACCGCCGTCCGCCTCCATATCTATCTGAGAATCGACAATATCGCTCGATACTCTCAAATGCAGGAGTGCATCTTTTATGCTCGAAGTCAGAAGGTCGATATCGATATTTTCGCCCTCTATTTCAAGTGAGGATATATCGCTATCGTATATCCTATAGGGCTTCATCGTCAGATGAATCCTCTTTGCCTTTATCTCTTTGGGTATGAAAATTGTATTGCTTGCTATCTTGTCGTCAGATTCACTTCCAGTAGCGTCTGTATTCCCGTTCGAAATGGAGCCTACAATATTCATAACCGCCTCCATATCCATAGCAGAGATATTCAGATACTCTACATCCAATACTCTTCGGTGATATTCTCCTCTTAGCTCTATATCTCCTATGGAAGTTGTAGCGGACTGTTTTAGATCTCCTACGATAAATCTCTCTCCATCATATTCGATAGAGTCTATCTCGAGATCCTCTTTCTCTATCCTCACTCTTTGGAAAGTAAAGGGTTTCAGCCTCAGATGTATATCGTCCATCGCGAAAGAAAAAGGGATATAGATGCTCTCTTGCTTCTCCTGACTCCCCATTTTATCTTCTGCGGGAGTGAAGTCGTAAACCATCTTCTGCATAACCGCCATATTGACTCCGAGAAGACTTAAGCTCGAGACACTTATCTTGCCGTTTAAAATTGTAAATGGATTGATATGCAATCTGATTGTATCGGCCATAGCCCTCTTTTTATATTTCAATCCATGTAAAACTATTCCGTAGAGCGCATTACCGTCTATTTTTTCATAAGTAAATCCATACCTTGGGGCGTATCTCTCAGCTATAAAGTTGATGACATAAGAGGAGTTTACCAATATATAAAGTGTGCCTATGAGCAGAAATATGCAAATCGCTATCCATTTCGCTGTCTTTTTCAAAAGGACTGCCCTATCATAAAAGATATTCTATTGGTACTGAAACTGTGAACATTTGCCGAGAAATCCAACTTCACAGGCCCCATTGGGGTAGCATATCTAAAGCCAATCCCCGCCGACTCTATCCAAGGGGCACTAAAATCGTATGTATCTTCCGCTATCATTGTAGCATCGTAAAAAACGGCTCCAGATAGTTTCTCTACAATCGGATGATCGACTTCCGCACTGAAGTTGAGCCATGTCTTACCCCCGAGAGAGTCATCTTCGGTACTGCTTAAGGTCATACCCATATCTCTCTCTCCATATGCCCTGTTGCTATATGCGCCTCCGGCATAGAAATATTTCGAAGCCGGCAACACCCCCGCGGAGTCGTCTATAGAGCCTACTTTGCCTACTCCGGCAAATGTAAACTCTTTGAAAGTGCGTATGAGCCTAGTCTCTATAAGGGTCTTGAGATAGTTGCTCGCCTCTGGGTCGAAGGGGAGCGCATATTCTGCATAGAGAGATAGAAAATATCCGTTTTTCGGATCGAGCTTGGAATCGCGACCGTCGTACACCAGCTCCATGTAGGGATAGAACATCAAAAAACTCCCACCGATTATGGAGTCGTCTTTCGCCGTTTTGACAATATCGATATTCTCCAGCGCCACGCCTATATCTGCTGTCAAATCTCCACTCATATGTCTGAGTTTGATATTGGCATAGGCGTTCTCTTCGTCGTATGTATCGTACTCTTCTCGGAAATAGCCCACTTTGGCGAAGAGATCGAAATATTTCATATTCCACCCAATCAAGGCCGGTTGGAAGAAATTGATCTCCCCCTTTTTCAATTCGCCGGAATATTCGGCCGTAGCCTCGAATCTTCTCGCTCCTCCGAAGAAGTTGTAATGTTTGTAGGTAGCCTTGACCCTGGCACCTACGACAGAATCGTATCCACCGGCAATAGTATATCTATGAAGCTTCTCTTTCAATCCGGCACTAATCTCAGGCGGTACGACATTGAAAAATTTCTTGTCCGTATCTATGAGTACCTCTCCGAAAGCACCCAGCTCGTTCAACGCGGAATAGGTATTGTTTATCTTCTCGGTAGTGAAGATCTCGCCTTTGGAGTACCTCACTCTCGAGAGCAGAACCTCTTCGGGAATATCGGCCGGCTTTTTCACTATTTTGGTATCTCCAAATCGACAGAGCTCTCCCTTTTTCAAACTATATTTCAGCTCCACACTCTTTTTGTCGAGATCGACATAGGCCTTGGTATCTAGGTCGTAACTGCAATAGCCTTTTTTGAGAAGTTCGGACTTGATAGCACTCTTGATATTGCTGAAACGCTCGGTATCGAAAGCTTCGCCCTTGTGAAACGAGATAAGCTCCCTGATGGGAAAATCACTCTCTATCTCTATCTTTTCGATCTTTACGGGACTCTTCTCATCTATCTTCACCACGACGAGCTCACCCTTTTTCTCTATCTTGAATGTGGCATCGTAGTAACCCTTGCTATCGAGATATCCCCTGAGTGTATCGGAGATAGAGTGAAGCAGCGAGGCATCTATCCTCTTCTCATCACTTTTCCAAAACTGAAACCATGGTTTGAGTGGAACTCCCAAAACGGAATAGACCTCATTCGGCTCGAGACTCTTCAAGCCTTCAAGCTCTATCTTGTAGCTCTTGTGAGCGACTCTTTTCGTGCCGCTCTCATTCGTTCTTTTCCACTCTGTCGAGTTGGATTGGGAGAAGAGGAGTGTCGCTGTCAGACTCATCGACAGAGCCGTAATTGCAATGTTTTTTAGACTCTTTTGCATCATGCCGCCCTCTCTCCAGCGTTTTTACCTATATCGACGATCCTGTCGGCCATCCATTTCGCCAAATCCATATCATGGGTGATAAGCAGTATTCCTACTCTCTCCAGAAGAGAAACGAGCAGTCTCATGGTTTCGAGCTGAGTGATATTGTCCAGAGCGCTGGTCGGTTCGTCACATAGCAGAAGGTCGGGCTTCATACCCAGAGCTCTTAGCATACTGCATCTTTGCAGCTGTCCTCCAGAGAGCTCGGAAGGATATCTGCTCAGTATAGCTCTCTCCAGCCCCAGCCTCCGGAGGTGTTCGTCGTCCATAGCTTCGGATGCCACCTCTTCTATCTGCTCCGCTATCGTATAGTGCGGATGGAAAGAGCTGTATGGGTCCTGAAAAATCCATCCTATCCTGCCATGTTCTATTCTACCCTCTATGGGCTTCAGACCTCCACTTACAAGTTCCAGAAGGGTCGATTTTCCGCAACCGCTCGGCCCCACTATACAGACGCACTCCCCTCTTTCGAGTTTCAGGTCGAAAGAGTCGTATATCAGTCCCTTTCCGGAATATCCGAAACGGAGATTCTCTATAGACAGGACTATATCTCTCTTCGACTCCTTCTCCTTTCTCATAAGCTATCTGACCTGTCCGTTGCCGTATATCTTGTATTTGTATGTAGTAAGCTCATCTATACCCATCGGCCCCCTAGCGTGAAGCCTGTTTGTGGATATCCCGACTTCCGCTCCGAAACCGAAAGCGCCCCCGTCGGTAAATCTGGTGGAGGCGTTCACATAGACACAGGCGGCATCCACACGCTCGAGAAAGCTCTCGGCCGCACTGTAGTTTTCGGTAACGATGGCTTCGGAGTGCCCCGAACCGTATTTCGTGATATGCTCTATCGCCTCGTCGAGACCATCTACTACCTTGATACTCAGGATATTCGCCAGATACTCCGTATCGTAATCCTCCTCACTCGCGGGAGAGACATCTATATGCTCTCTCGTACTCTCATCTCCTCTGAGTTCCGTTCCCATCTCCAGGAATCCGTCGTATATCATAGGCAGCATCTCCATCGCTATGGCTCTATCGACCAGCAGAGTCTCCATGGCGTTGCAGACTCCCGGTCTGTCACATTTGGCGTTGATAGCTATATTCAGAGCCATCTCTTTGTCGGCATCTTCGTGAATGTAGGTATGGCAGAGTCCTTTGTCGTGCTTGACCACAGGCACCGTCGCATTGGAAGAGACATAGCGTATCAGCGCCTCCCCTCCCCTCGGAACGATAAGGTCAACATATCTATCCTGTCGTATTAGATACGCCACACCCTCTCTCGAACTGTCCGGAAGCATGGATATTAGCTCCTTCGGCAGCCCGTTTTTCTCCAGAACACCCTGCATGATTTCGGCTATGACTCTATTGGAGTTCTCGGCCTCTTTGCCCCCTTTGAGTATGGCTACATTTCCGCTTTTGAAGCAGAGTGCCCCCACATCGGCCGTAACATTCGGTCTGGATTCGTATATCACCCCTATTACACCTATCGGCACGGAGACCTTTTCTATCCGAAGATTGTCTTCGTTGCGCCATCCGTCGATGACTCTCCCTACAGGCTCTCTCAGTGCGGCTATCTCCTTTAGCGACTTGGCCATGGCCGCTATCCTCTTGTCGTCCAGAAGCAGTCTATCCTTGAGGGCCGGACTCAGAGACTCTTTTTCGGCCCTCTGCATATCCAGAGAGTTGGCCTCTTTTATCCTCTCTCTCGAGTCTGCGATAGCTTCGGCCATCTCCTGAAGAATCATACTCTTTCTACGCCCGTCCAGAACAGCCGCCACCGCTCTGCAACGCTTCGCTCTCTCCAGAAAATTTTCCATACTCTTTCCCTAATATAGTGTGATGAATCAACTCTTATTTTATCCTAAATCACCTATATTTTGTGATAAAATCCCGCTTATGAAAAGAATTTATCTTGTAAGACATGCCAAATCGAGCTGGAAAGAGGCTCTACCCGATCATCTCAGACCCCTGAAAAAAAGGGGGAGAAAGGATGCGGCGAAAGTTGGAAAGTATCTACAGGAGAGAGGATTCATTCCCTCCATAATCGTCTCCAGCGATGCGACAAGAGCGATGGAGACGGCGAAGATACTCTCAGAAGCTCTGAATATCGAAGAGCCTCCCACACTCGAAGCCAATCTTTACGAAAGTGGTGTCAAGGAGTATCTGAAAGTGATACAAGAGACGAGCGAAGATTACGATTCGATCATGCTTGTAGGACACAATCCCATCATTACAGATACAGCCCTCGCCTTGACCGGAGAGAAAATCTATAAATGGATGAAGACATCCACCGTAGCTATTTTGGATTGCAGCGTAGAATCATGGAGCGAACTTTCTCCTCGCAGTTGCAAAAGCATATCGCTAATCACACCAAAAGATACGCTTTGACTCCGAAGAGTTCCACGACTGCTCTATCACCCCTTTCGATACTCTATACGGGACTAAAGCCTCCGACTCCTTTGAGTTTCGGACTTCATATCGAGAGGGCTAAATTTAGCCGTTGCTCTATGCAAGACTC
>CAJXJF010000063.1 GCA_913054475.1 uncultured Nitratifractor sp. | reverse complement strand
CGTTCGAATTTTCCTGCAATATCTCCAAAGCTGACTGGAAACGAATTTCGCTTTTGATAGTTCTATCCTGATAGATACATTGTGCTTTCAAGTGCAGAAGTTTTGTCTTGTCGTGATTTTTATATTTTTGATATTTTTCAATTGTGTTCAGTATCTTCAATGCTTCCCTAAAACGAAATTCATCTTTCAGCCGCCTGGCTATATCCAATCTATACCCCATCATCTGCTCCCGCACACATAGCGCACATCTTCGGGTACATAAGCGCTGTGAGGGGTATCGGCCCTGCTGCTCATCTTGTCTCCGGCGCGGAGTCTGAGGGTAACGCCGTTTTCGGTGATATGCAGTTCGCCGCTTATAATCCAGCGCACTTCGTCGTGGGGGTGGCTGTGTTCGCGGTAGCGGGTACCGGCGCTATCTTGCCAGGTAAAGATATTGAAGTAGCCTTCGTTTTCGAGAATTTGATAAACCCTCTCTTCGTCGCTGATGCCGGTATGCTCCACTCTTGCCATCGCAACCCCCTGCCTCTTCGGCGATATCCGAGACAGAAAGAATCCTCCCTCTCTCTCCGATATCGCTACAGGCGATTATATTCGATAGATATTTTGCTGTCAAGTCCACAACAGCTCTTTTGACAGGGCCGAAGTCCCCACTCATCGGGTTTTCTAACTTCATATCGAGGGGGTAAAATCGAAGTTGCGCTCTATGCAAGATTTTACCGGCGACTGAAGTCGCCGCCCCGGAGAGTGTTGTCTCTGTCCCAACTGTTTGATCAGGGGAGCCAGCACTCCATCTTTACCATCCACAGGATATCCCTGCTTGAGCATCTCCATGGCTTCATTGAAATTGAACTCTTTCATTGTGTCACTCCTTTTTTGTCTCTGTTATTCTACTTCAGGTGACACAGAAATTTGAACACTCCTACCAGAGCATGGACACTCTCGTTTTATCTGGTGATGATTGTTATCACTATCGTTCATACAGGAAGAGACATCGCCAAAGAGCGTGACAGATGGATTTGTATCAGCGTCGGACTGATTGTTGCAGCGACAGCGTTTCGTACCGCCGTTGCCTTTTATCCGCAATATGCACCAGTACTCTATATACTGTCTGCTTTGGTATGGAGTACACCGTTCATAATTTACATGATACGACATTTCAAGTGGCTACTCTCACCGCGAATCGATGGGTTGCAGGGATAAATATGATTCGTCAATTTCAGGAAATTACGACATGGAAGATGAGGAAGAAAAGTCTATATTGATTTGATAACGATTATCATATTAATAATCATCTAAGCCAATTTTGGTGATAATTCGAGATATATTCGAAGAAGGAGCATGAAATGCAAAGCAGGTATATCGTACTCTCCGCACTACTGTGTGGAGCCCTCATCGCCAATGCAGGAGAGATGGGAGATGAAAACACTCCGGCCACTTTTTGGGGGAGTATCGGCTTTTCCTACGAGGCACATAAGCAAAACGATGGTAACGACTGGAGCGACGAGGCCAACAACCAGTTCAGCACCACCGTCGTTCTGGGAGCGAAAAAGAGTCTCAACGATAGATTCTCATTCGCCGTCGAGCTGGCGGGATGGAGTGATTTGGGATTCGATATAGCGGACAATCCCATGATACCCGACTCTATCGAAGATAGCTCGATAGATTTCGACCTCACATCGGCGGAGATATCGCAGGCCTATATCGGATACGAATATGCCGACATACATCTGAAAGCAGGGAGAATGGCACTCGACGATACTCTCTCTCCATGGTTGTGGTCCGACCGTACGGCAGGTGTGGTGGATATCTCCTACGAGGGTCTGCTCGCAACTTACAAAATCTCCGACAAAATCGAGATAACGGGGGCATGGATAAAAAACGGATATATAAGTTCCCACTTCGGAGAGTTATCCATAGGAGACGACGGTCTCTTCATGCTCTCTCTCCTCGATAAAGATTTCGAAGATACGGTAGTGAGCGTGAGCGGATACTATATAGCGCAAAACGAGCTCCTTCGCTTCACGGGCGCTACCGAGGCATCCGATACATGGTCTCTCTGGGGCAGTGTCGAGAGTGTGATAGGCGGATTCGACGCGGGGATTCAGACGGCATATGTAGATGGTGAGCTCTCCGGCTGGAGAAGTACATTCGCGCTCTGCGGTAAAATCTCGAAAGAGTGGGACGACTTTTCGGCTGAGCTCATACTCTCCTATATAAACGACGGAGATTACAGTCTCATGGGGGCAGGCTCGGCATCGGGGAGCAGTGCGCTCTGGAGCGACCACGAATTCGACGCAGACACTGTAGGAGAGAATCAGGCGGTTGCCATCCTCAATCTATCACAAAAGCTGGGAGCGGGCAGTCTGAACGCATCCGGCGCCTACTGGAGTTACGACAAGCGGAAGTACGATAATGCCTATGCCTTCGTACTGGGCTATGAGAGCGAACTATTGGGCATGGAGAGTCTCGTCGAGTATGGATACAGCCAGAGAGAGCTATCTAACGGAGAGCGAGAGAGAGACCAGCGTATCACGATAGAGGTGCTGCGGAGATTTTGAAAGCGTGCGACGAACGGCAGGGCTTATAGTTTTGCGAAAAGTTCGGCCGTATCGAGCCCGAAAAACTCTCTATACTCTCTGTAGATATCCGGAAAGTCTTTTTTGAAAAAACAGCTCTACCGTCACGGCGAAAAACTCCGCCTCGTCGGTAGCCGCATACTCACCTATCATGGCATAGGCACCCCATTTCCTATCTCTCTTTACCCTCTTTTCGAGGGCTTTGTATCTTCTGTAGAGAATATCGCTCCACTCTCTCTGTTTCGAAAAGGGCAGCGGCGGCATAGCATACCGTCTAAGCAACGCTCTATAGACAAGGTATAAAAGGCGAGAGCGAGGATGAAAAGCGGAAGCTATCTTCTCTTCAGGAAAATCACCCCAAGCGGCGGAAGAGTGAGAGATATGGAATTTTCTCTGCCGTGAGCCTCCACCCTCTGCGAAGGAATCGGAGAGTCGTTACATATATTCCATCCGGCGAATCTTTCCGACTGCGAATTGAATATCTCCACATATTCACCTTCATGGGGAACACCGATACGGTAATTCTCTCTGACAGTATCGGCGAAGTGGCAGATTACGACGATATCGTCCTCTCTCGCATCGGCCTTTCTGACGAAAGAGATGACATTGCTCATATAGTCGAGCTCATCTATCCATTCGAATCCTTTGGCTTCACAATCGTATCTGTGCAGTGCGGGCTGTGTACGATAGAGTCTGTTTACCTCCTTCACCATCTCCTGCAGGCCTTTATGCCCGGGATTTTCGAGGATATACCAGTCCAGACTCCCTTTGTAGTCCCATTCGCTCCACTGCCCTATCTCTCCTCCCATGAAGAGAAGTTTCTTGCCCGGATGGGCTATCATATATGCCAGCAGCGCTCTCAGATTGGCCAGCTTCTGATTTTCGTCACCGGGCATTTTGTTCAGGAGAGAGCCCTTCATATGCACCACTTCGTCATGACTCAGAGGCAGAAGATAGTTTTCGTCGTACATATAGACGAAACTGAAGGTAAGATGGTGATGATGATGCTGTCTATAGACGGGGTCGTTTTTGAAATATTTCAGAGTGTCGTGCATCCAGCCCATATTCCATTTGTATCCGAAACCGAGTCCACCTATATAGGTGGGACGACTGACCATAGGAAAGGCGGTGGACTCTTCCGCCATCATCATGATACCTCTGTTTTCACGATAGACCGACTCGTTGAGTTGTCTGAGAAACTCTATCGCTTCTATATTCTCGTTGCCTCCGTAACGGTTGGGAATCCATTCACCCTCTTTTCTCGCATAGTCGAGATAGAGCATGGATGCCACCGCATCGACTCTGATTCCGTCTATATGGTATCTATCCAGCCAAAACATGGCGCTGCTTACCAGAAAAGCTCTCACCTCGTTTCTACCGTAGTTGAAGATGGCGCTCCCCCACTCCGGATGAAATCCCTGCCTCGGGTCTTCGTGTTCGTAGAGTGCCGTCCCGTCGAACTGATAGAGCCCGTGCCCGTCGGTAACGAAATGCGAAGGCACCCAGTCCATTATCACACCTATACCGTGGGCGTGCATGATATCTACGAAAGACATGAATTCGTGCGGAGTGCCGTAGCGGGAGGTGGGTGCGAAATATCCGGTGGCCTGATAACCCCACGAACCGTCGAAAGGATACTCCGTAACCGGCATTATCTCTATATGCGTATAGTTCATCTGCACGAGATATTCGGCCAGTTCACGGGCCAATTCACGATAGTTCGCGACTCCACCCTCTTCAGCGCCTCTTTTCCACGAGCCCAGATGCACTTCGTAGATGTTGATCGGATCTTTGTGCGTACTGTGCAGATGCCTGTTTTTCATCCACTCTTCGTCACTCCATCGGTAACCATCGAGGCCAAATATCCTGGAGGCCGACTTCGGAGCCCTTTCGGCATAGAAGGCATAGGGATCGCTCTTGTATCTCACCGACAAATCTGGTGAAACTATATGGTATTTGTAGGTCGAACCCTCGGCGACATTTCCGATGAAACCTTCCCAGACTCCACTGCCGTCCTCTCTCGGTTTCAGAGGGTGTACCCCATCTTCGTATGCGTTGAAATCTCCAACCACACTCACGGCGGCGGCATTCGGGGCCCATACCGCGAAATATACTCCCGATACTCCATCGACCTGCATAGGGTGACTACCCATAATCTCGTAGAGTCTCTCATGTCTCCCCTCTTTGAAGAGATAGCTATCCGTCTCTCCCCAGAGAGATATATCGTATCTCACTTCTCTCAACTGCAACCTCTCATCGGCTATATCAGCTCCTGCGCCTCTTTATGGCATCTTCATAGACCTCCATATACTTCCTAGCCGACCTCTCCCAGTCGAAACGGAGTCTCATGGCTCTATCTCTCATTCTGTCGAAATCTTCCCGACTATCTCTATAGACATTCACCGCCCATTGCACCGTATTGGCCAGCGCCTCCGCCGAAGCCTCGTAGAATTTGAAACCCGTACCCTCTCCACTTCCGGCATCGTAGTTGACTATCGTATCGTCGAGTCCTCCAGTGGCTCTGACTATGGGCAGAGTACCATAACGAAGGGAGTATATCTGATTGAGCCCGCACGGCTCGAAGAGTGAGGGCATCAGAAACATATCGCTACCGGCCTCTATCTTGTGGGCCAATTCGTCGGAATATCCCACATGAACGGCGAATCTATCTGGATATCTGGCCGCCACATCCCGGAAGAAGCCTTCTGCCCACTTCTCTCCCGTACCGAGCATCACGAAGTTGGCTCCGCAGTGAAGCAGCCTCTCCATGGCACCGGCTATGAGCTCTATCCCCTTCTGTCCGGCGAATCTTCCTACGAATCCTATAAGGGGTCTCTCTTCATCCTGAAGCCCGAATATATTCAGAAGGTCCCTTTTGCACTCTCTCTTACCCTCCATATCCTCCACATCGTATCCGGCCACTATATATCTGTCCGTAGAGGGGGACCACTCCTCGTAATCTACACCGTTGAGTATCCCCCTGAGTTTGTGACTATGGGCCTTTATATGCTCCTGCAGCCCGAAACCGAACTCCTCGCTCTGAATCTCGCTGGCATATTTCCGGCTTACCGTGGTCAGGGCGTCACAGTGCGCTATTCCACCCTTGAGAAAATTGACACCCCCCATAGACTCCAACTCATAGGGATTGAAGTGCTCCCATCCGATTTCCAGCACATCCATGACACCTTTGTAGAACTGCCCCTGATGCTGAAGGTTGTGTATAGTCAGCACAGTGGCACTCTGCATAAAAAATTCGTCGTATGCGAATCTCGTATTTCTAAGTACCGCCTGCGGAGCCGTGTGCCAGTCGTGGGAATGGATGATATCGGGTTTGAAATCGAGCCTTTTACAAAGCTCAAAAGCGGCTTTGCTCAAAAAGGCGAAACGGTTGTCGTTGTCCGAATAGCCAAAGCCGTTCTCATCCGTATAGAGACCCGAGCGCCCGTAGAAGGCTTCGTAGTCTATGAAATAGATATCGACTCCACTCTTTGCGAGCCTATCCCTGTAGAGACCTGCCCACAATTCCCCCATAGGCCCCATAGGGACTCCCAGCGGACCGGGAATATGCTCCAGCCGCTCTCTGTCTATGGAGTAGTATCTGGGCATGACTACCACAAGCTCGCAACCGAGCTTCTTCAGAGCCTTGGGCAGTGCACCCGCCACATCCGCCAATCCGCCGGTCTTGGCGTAGGGTACCGCCTCCGAGACTGTAAAGAGTACCTTCAACTTCATCTCTTCTATCCTCCCTCGTACAACTGATCTTCTATATTGTATCCAACAATATCTTGGCTCCCTCCAGAGGCGCATTTTTCAGAGCCGTAAGTTCGATATCGATATTTTCGAGCGAGACAGCCAGAGCGTAATCGCCTATTCTCTCTCTCACTATGGAAAGTAGTTCTGGATTCGACTCCATCACCCCTCCACCGAGTATCAGCTTTTGGGGATTACAGAGTGTAATCGCGCAAGCACAGGCATGCAACAGAGCCTCTATGAAGTTGTCGTATATCTCTCTACACTTCTGATTGGAACTTTCGGCGAAGCTCTTCAAATCCGGCTTGCCGTCACATCCATGATACTCCATCCACCTCTTCATACCGCTACCCGAAGCGTAGAGTTCGAGACAGTTGTCTTTGCCGCATCCGCAGGCAAAAGGTGCCTTTCTGTACGGGATATGGCCTATCTCCATGGCGAATCCTCCGCTCCCTTTCACTATCGTGCCACCATGCACCACCCCGCAGCCTATCCCTGTACCGGGATACAAAGCCACGACAAAGTCGCTATCCCAATATTTCGCTTCGGCCAATGCGGCACAATTGAGATCGTTTTCCACGAGTATCTTCACACCGAAACGCTCCATGACATAGGAGACCATATCTTCTCTCTCGAGCTCTATATTGGGAGCGGAGACTATCCTGCCCCCGCTGACGAAACCGGCGAAGGAGACGGCGACCGCCTCTATATCCCGCTCTCTTTCGAGCATCTTTTCCAGAAAATCTTCGAATGAAGCTCCCTTTGCTGCAGATAGCTTTCCGGTATATCCTCCCTCTCCAAGCAACTCATATCGCAGATAACTGCCTCCCACATCGACCGCAAGACGACTCATATCACTCCTTGGAGGCTTTCGAGAGGTTTTTGATGAAACTTTTTATCGAAGCAATCTCGATCTTGTTCAATCTCCTATAAGTTCACGATGCTCAACCATCGCACACATATTCTGAACGACATTCATTCCGGCCTTTTCGGCCTTTTCAGCAGCTTCGTTGTTCACTATCCCTTTCTGTGTCCATAGGACCTTCACATCACCTCTTTCTATGCAGGCATCCGCTATGGGCGCCACTGCTGCAGGTTTTCTGAAAACAACCACCATATCTACGGGGTGTTCGATCTCTTTGAGACTGCGATAGACCTTTCTGCCGAGAATTTCATCTTCTTTGGGATATATGGGATAGATCTCGTATCCGCACTCGATAAGATATTTCGTAACTTTGTTACTATCTTTTTGCGGATTCGGAGAGGCACCCACAATCGCTATGCTTTTGCACTCTCTCAAATACCTTTCCACCTCTTGCGGATTGCTGTTGACTCTTGGAAATTCACACTCCATTACAACTCCCTTTCTGCTATAATTCGCCAAATTCTACTCAGGATATCGTAATGTTGGACTTAAAACAGATAAAAATGGCCAAGAAGAGATTGAGCGAAATTGCTTATGAGACACCTTTTGCGTATGCTCCCATCCTCAGCGAGATGAGTGGTTACGAAGTGTTTCTCAAGAAGGAGAATCTTCAGCGCACCGGCTCGTTCAAACTCAGAGGCGCATTCAACAAAATCGCGATTCTTGTAGAAAACGGAAAGAGAAACGGCGTAGTTGCGGCAAGTGCAGGCAACCATGCGCAGGGAGTGGCTTTCGCCGCGAGACACTTCGGTATAGATGGGACGATAGTAATGCCCGAATCGACACCGCTGACCAAAGTGATGGGGGTCAGGGAGCTGGGCTCACGGGTAATACTGAAAGGAGCCAACTACGACGAAGCCTACGCCTATGCGGTCGAATATGCCGAAAAAGAGAACAAAGAGTTCGTACACCCTTTCGCCGACGACGATGTGATGGCCGGCCAGGGGAGCGTGGCACTTGAGATGTTGAGTCAGGAGAAGGATCTCGATGCCATCATCGTACCGGTGGGAGGCGGCGGACTCATTTCTGGATGTGCCGTAGCCGCCAAAGCGCTCTGTGCCAAAACCAAAATTATCGGTATCGCCTCCGCCGGCGCACCGGCGATGAAACACTCCTACGACTCCAAAACACCTGTGGATAGCACCTCGGTGAGAACGATAGCCGACGGTATAGCGGTGAGAGACACCTCCCCGAAGACACTGGAGTACATTCTGCGCTATGTCGATAGTATGGAACTCGTATGCGAAGATGAGATCGCAAGTGCCATACTTTTCCTCCTCGAAAGACAGAAACTCCTCGTAGAGGGTGCAGGGGCGGTAGGCGTAGCGGCCGTAATGCACGGGCATATCCAAATGCCAAAAGGCTCGAAGATAGGTATCGTGCTCAGCGGAGGAAATATAGATGTGACCATGCTCTCTCTCATTATCGAAAAAGGTCTCATGAAATCATACAGAAAGATGAAGCTCGTGGTCACTCTGATAGACAAGCCAGGAGCGTTAAGAAGATTCTCGGAGCTTATGGAAAAGGCCAACGCCAATATCGTACAGATTGGATACGACAGAACCTCTACCGATCTCGAGTTCGGTGACGCCCATGTAAGTGTGGCTCTCGAAACGAAAGGGGAAGAGCATCAGAATGAAATAAGAAGACTGCTTCAGGCCGAGGGATTTTGCTTTCGAGAGGAGCACTGATTGCAGGCAAGGCCGACTCACCGCAACGAAGCTTGGAGGCTCTTGGAATCAGAGCACTCCCATTTTAATGTTTTGGTCTCATAGCAATACGGGTCTTTTTCTTCTCTACAGCCATTACCTCTATCAGATATTTCTCGATAGCGACCCTTTTGTATTTTCTTGCAAGGAGTAGTGGCGTATAGCCCTCTCTATCTTTTAGATTCAAATCGGCTCCAAAGGCTATCAATTTTTTCAATATAAAAATACTATTGGCTTTTACGGCACTATTAAGTGGTGTTCTACCCTTTTGATCCGTTACATTTATCGGAGCACCATCTCTTATTAGCATATCCACTTTTTGAGAATCATATGCCAATATCGCCTCCACCAATTTATCGCTCAGCTCCTTTCTCTGCGCTTTGTGGGGCATTGCAGGCAAACCCTTTTCGCTTTCCGCTTTTTTATCCACTACGCCTACACTCCGTTCCGCCTCTGGAGTCACGGACTCCCCCTTCGCTTCGAGAATATCACCTATACCGATTCTTATCCGCTCTTTTTGTAGATTGGCGATATGGCGTCTCCCTTTAGTATAATATTTAGCCACACGCAATACATCGGGCATCTGTATGCTATAGTGTTCTATCGTATCGAAATGCCATCCTTTATCTTTCATAATCTCTATAAAACGCCTCAACTCATCGGCACTACTCCTATCTCTAAACATGAAGTCGTGAGCCAATAGTATAATTTTGCCTTTTTTGACAGTTCTACCGTGCATATATAGAGATTCCACCCTCGAAGCCAACTCTTGTGCACTCCCTTTGCGTCTGCCACCATTTCCGAAATGCCACTCGATATCCCAACCATAAACGAAGAATCCCTCCTTTTGGAGCGTATCGTATTTCGGTCTCTCTATCTCCACACGCTTTCGCCCCAATGCCATATCGTCTCTTCTAATATCGGGTGTACGCCAAACATTTCTACCGGCAAGTCTAAGGTACTTTCTTCCACCCACTATAATCTGAGCATGCTCCACATCACTCATTACCCCCCACAAATTACTGTAGAATTTTCTATAGTGACCATTGGCATGAGAGTAGGTATGATTGGCCACCATGACATTGGGCATAAGCAACTCTTTTTTGAAAAGGGAGGGATGCAATACAACATTTCTCCCGATACAGAACATTGTCGCTTTTACACCCTCTTTGGAGAGGACATTCAAGATATTTTCCGTCCCTTTTGTCATCGGTCCATCATCGAAAGTCAGATAGATGGTCTTTTCATCTTGTGGGCTATTTTTGAGTATTTCGCTTATCTTCGGAACTCTCCTCTCCCTTTTGCACGGAGTCATATCGAGTATAGATAATGGGCTTTTACTTATTCGACTCTCTACCGCAGCTATACTTAGTGTTTCGCTATGGGTCTTTTCAGGATAACTATCCACGACAGCGGACGAAAGAGTGTGAGAGATGAGTAAAAACGGAAAAATTTTCATAAATACATTCATGATTCCTATCCTTCATATAATATTTATTACTATCAGTTTATACTTTGTTTACTTTCCGAAATCCATTAATGAAATTATAACGAA
>CAJXJF010000062.1 GCA_913054475.1 uncultured Nitratifractor sp. | reverse complement strand
AGTACTCTATTATCGCTCTGCTCTTTTTTGGAATCATAACATAATTTTATCTGTAATGCGGGTAATATGCCTTTGGGGTTTACCTATACTTCAGTAAAACTGCCTACAGGGTCTAAAGCACATAGCCAACTATACTGTACCCGAGTGTCAACAAAAATGCAGATATTTTCTTGCCATTGGAGCTCCAAGAACAAGCGAACGAACCATAACATAGTGACAAATATCTATACGGTATGAAACAACAGCCCAAGCTTGCTTGATAAAAAGCTTATCTCGAGAAATGGGGCAGTTTAAAGTGAGAGGACGGATTGAACCAAAACTGGGAGGATTTGTCTATCGCATATTTGTCATTACAACAAAAAGCATATGGCATAGTGGATTACTATAGCTATATGTGTTAAAATTCCATATCAAGCAAAAAGGATTGTCAATGCTGAAGAAATTACTTGAATATGAAAAGAGATGTGTAATAGAGATTGAAGAGTATCTAACTCCTATTAGATACAGACATGAAAGATATGGAGAGAGCTGTAGTGTCGCAATGCTCTATAGTGAAAATCCAATAGATCTCGATACAATCGAAAACTCATTGAGAATGAGTGACAGCGTAATGAAATTCACTGAAAATTTCGGGGTGATAGTCTTCGACGATACCTGTATCGACGGCGGCATAAAAGCTCTGGAAAAACTGCTTGTGAAAATCAATCCCAACGGTACAGCGAATATATATTCGGCGGTGATCGAGTGTGATCCCCAAAACGATGGGAGTGCACTTGTAAGAAAACTTTTCAATCTAATCGATTTCGCAATAGCCAAAGGACATCCCAACGAGGCACTCGATGCGAGTTACCTCGACAGTATCTACTGAGCTTTCAGCTCTTCCAAGCGGGAGAGGAGACGGGATATCCGCTCTACACTCTCCCGCACACCGAGTATGGCCATCACCTCATCCATTCCAGGTCCAGTCATTCTGCCCAGCAGAGCGACGCGTAGAGGTTGGCCTATCTTGCCAAAACCTATCTCTCTCTCTTTGACGAACTCCTCCATCACTCTGTGATACTCCGTGGGGAGATGCAGCTCTCCTTCATAGCTCTGCAGCCTTCGGGCGAAATCCGCCAGAATCTCATGAGCCTCTCCCTTGAAGGCCTTTTTGAACGCCTTGGGGTCGTACTCTTCGGGAGACTCTATTATCAACTCTATATTGTCGCGAAGTTCCACCAGAGTCTTGCTGCGCGTCTTCGTAGCATCGAGCAGAAACTCGACCCTGTCGTGTCCGGAGATATCCATATCGAAATCCTCTTTCAGGAGGCTGGCGAGTCTCTCGTTGGTAGTGTTGTTGATATAGTGACCGTTGAGCCATACCAATTTGTCAAGATTGTAGCTTGAAGCGCTTTTGTTTATATTGGAGGGGTCGAAATATTCGAGCATCTCCTCTATGGAGAAGATCTCCTGGTCACCCCTGCTCCAGCCGAGTCTGACGAGGAAGTTGAGCAGTGCCTCCGGCAGATAACCCATTTTCCTGTACTCCATCACATCCAGAGCACCGTCTCTTTTGGAGAGTTTTCTCCCCTCTTCGTTGTTTATCATCGGCACATGGTAGAAGCGCGGGGGAGTGAAGCCGAGGGCTTCGTAAACTACGAGCTGTTTGGGTGTGTTGTAGAGATGGTCGTCACCCCTTATCACATCCGTCAATCCCATCAAGGCGTCATCTATCGCCACGACGAAATTGTAGGTAGGGGTGCCATCGCTTCTGGCTATGATAAAGTCGTCCACCTCCGTGGCGGCTATTCGTATCTCCCCTTTGATACCGTCGCTAAAAACTATCTCTCCCTCGAGTGGCGCCTTGATTCGTATCACCGGCTGCACACCTTCGGGCGGCGTACCGTCGAAGTCTCTGTAGCGCCCGTCATATCTCGGACGCTCTCCTCTGGCCATCTGCTCCTGCCTCAGAGCATCGAGCTCATCTTTGCCCATATAGCACCTGTAGGCCTTCCCCTCCTCGAGCAGTCTCTCTATATACTCTGCGTAGAGTCCGAATCTCTTCGACTGATATACCACCTCTGCATCATAATCGAGACCTACCCAGTCGAAAGCTTCCAGAATCGCCTTCATGGCATCTTCGCTGTTGCGTTTCATATCGGTATCTTCTATACGCAGAAGAAAGTTGCCGCCGTTTTTCCTCGCCCATAGCCAAGAGAAGAGAGCGGTACGCAATCCCCCTATATGCAGATAACCCGTCGGGGAGGGGGCAAATCTTGTCACAACCATCGTTTCACCTCTTCATAATCTTTGGAGGAATGATACAATAATATTCCACAACACAAAATTTCATCTTTGCAGCTCCTCTTTTCGTGCACTGTACTCCGGTACTATCTCGGAGAGGATTTCAACTATATTGTCTTCTCTGCTTTCAAGGAGCCTCTCTATATCCTTTTTGAGCTTCTCTATGGGATAGTGGGTGGGACTGGCGACATATATCAGCTCATATTTCGTTTTACACTCGGCATCGTCGAGCAGCAACTCTTCGTAGAGTTTCTCCCCCGGGCGAAGACCTGTATATACTATATCTATCTCGCCCTCTTTGCCGTAGAGTCTTATCATCTTCCTGGCCAAATCCACGATTTTCACCGGTTCTCCCATATCGAGTATGAATAGCTCACCGCCTCTGGCCATGGCAGCCGCCTGAAGTACGAGCCTGCACGCTTCGGGGATGAGCATGAAGTAGCGGGTAATCTCCGGGTCTGTCACCGTAACCGGCCCTCCGGCCTCTATCTGGGCTCTGAATTTGGGCACCACACTTCCACTCGAATCGAGCACATTGCCGAATCTCACGGAGACAATCTCACTCTGCGAACTTTCGACATTCTGCGCGTAGAGCTCCCCGATACGCTTGGTAGCTCCCATCACATTGGTGGGCCGTACAGCTTTGTCGCTCGATATATTGACCACCTTTCGCACCCCGTACTCTATACTTAAATCGATGACATTCACCACTCCAAGCACATTGTTCCTCACGGCACTCATGGTGTTGCTCTCACACAGAGGTACATGTTTGTAGGCCGCCGCATGTATCACGATATCGGGCCTGTACTTTTCGAAAACATCGGCCAGTCTATCCCTCTCCCGTATATCCAGAAGTATCGCTTCGGCTCTGTCCGGGCAGACTCTTTCGGATATTCTGTAGAGATTGTATTCGGAGTTGTCTATCATGAGCACCCTGCTCGCTCCAAAATCCAGACTCTGAATCGTTATCTCACTCCCTATACTTCCACCCGCTCCCGTGACGAGTACCGTCTTGCCTTTGATAAATTCGGCGATTGCCACACTGTCGAGATCTTTTGGTTTTCGTGCCAAGAGATCCTCTATGGCGATATTTTCCAACTTCTGCGTACTGTCGGCAAGAAGTGAAACCCTCTTTATCTCCCCGATACCGAAAGAGTCGAGCCTCTCTACTAGAGCGTCGAGAGTTTTCGGGTCATATTCGACACTTATGATGGCCGATACGGGAGAGTTGTCGGATTCGACGAGCTCCGGAAGCTTCTGAAAGGAATATACCCTGACACCCTCCACATAACTGCCAATCAGAGAGGAGTCGTCACTGAGTATGGCCACCGGTTCATAGGCGATATCTCCCGCAAGAGCGCTCTTTATCACGGAGGGAGTTCTGTTCCCCACTCCGATTATGAGTGCCGGAGGATTTCCTCTCTGCGAAGATCTCTCCAGAAAGATCCTCTTCGAGATTCTCAAACCTCCGAGCAAAACGACACAGAGGAGAAAGTCTATTATCACCACACTCCTTGGCATCGGAACGAACCATGAGGGATCGAGGAGGAATATGAAGACGAAAAAGATATATGCGCTAAGCATGGCGTATATCATCTCCTTGAGATCCTTCAGGCCGAAATAGCGCCACGATTTGTAGTATATTTTGAAGAAAAAGAAAGCGGCACATTTGGCAAAAAGCATGAGAGATGCCACATTCCAGAAGTGCTCCAGATACTCTTGGGGAACGGCGAAATTGAATCTGAGGGCGTAGGAGGCATAGAGCGAAAAGATGCCCAGCAGAATATCGGCCAGCACGAAAAAGAGTATTCTCCTGCCGAAAGTAGCTCTCATCAAACGCACAACACACTCCGTATCGTATCTATCACCCTCTTTTGCTCCTCCTCTTTCAGATCGCTACCGCTGGGCAGACAGATACCGCGCGAGAAGAGCTCCCGGCTGACAGAGCCTCCATATATCCTGTTTTTGGAAAAGAGAGGCTGCATATGCATCGGTTTCCAAAGAGGCCGCGACTCTATCCTCTCCTCGGCGAGGGCCTCTATCACTCTCATCGGATCGCTCTTTTGCAATATCATCGTACTGAGCCAGCGATTACCTCTGCTCCCCTCTATCTCCGGCATCCACTCGATCTCTTCGATATCGGCGAAAGCCTCCCTGTAGCGCCCGAACAGCTCTCTTTTGCTCTCTATCCACATAGGCAGGACCTCCATCTGCCCCACTCCTATGGCAGCCAAAAGATTGCTGAGGCGATAGTTGTATCCATATTCGATATGCTCATACCACAAAACATCCTCTCTCGCCTGGGTGGAGAGTTTGCGCGCATGAGCCATCATCTCTTCGTCTCTTCCCACGAGCATACCGCCCCCGCTCGTCGTCACAATCTTGTTGCCGTTGAAGGAGTAGACGCCGAAATCGCCGAAGGTTCCACTCTGCCTGCCATCCATCTCGGCCCCCAGACTCTCGGCGGCATCCTCTATCAAAACCACTCCGTGCTCACGGCAGAGTTTCGTTATCTCTCTCATATCGGCCATCTGTCCGTAAAGGTGGGTCAGCACCACCGCGGAGGGTTTCTCTTTTTCCAACGCTTCGGCCAGAAGCGAGGGGTCCATATTCCAGCTACTGTCGCAATCGATAAATACTGGCTCGGCACCGCAATAGAGTATGGGAGCCACAGAGCCTATAAAGGTGAAGGTAGAGGCCAGAACCCTGTCTCCCTTTCCCACTCCGGAAACTCTCAATGCCAGATGTATGGCGGCGGTTGCACTGGAGAGTGCCAAAGCGTAATCGGCTTTCGTGAACTCCCGTAGCGACTCCTCGAAACGATCGAGAAACTTTCCGACTGGAGCGATATAGTTGCTCTCGTAAGCCTCTTTCAGATACTCGAATTCCCTGCCTCCCATATGCGGCGGAGAGAGGAATATGGGCTTCTTATCTCTTTTATTCATAATCGACAACCTTTTGGAAACTTTTTTCTCCCTCGAGTCCTAGGACTATCCTTATACCTTCCGCCAGAGCCTCTTTCTCTATCGTGCGTATCTTCTCGTAGTAGCTTTGATAGTCGAGCCCCTCTTTGGATATCTCTTTTTGCACCACAATCTCCCCTCCGTCGAGCTGTGCACTCACCATATGTACGGTGACTCCTCCTACGGGCGAGTCATCTTCGTAGCTTCTCTCTATGGCGTGCAGCCCCCTGTGTCTGGGCAGAAGCGAGGGGTGTAGATTCACCGCCCTGATTCTCTCGGTGAAAAAGGAGGTCAGAATACGCATAAAGCCGGCCAGGACAGTCAAATCGGGATTATAGCTCTCTATCTCCTCCACCAGCCTCCTGTCGTAACTCTCCCTATCCGTGAAATCACGATGGTCCAATATGCTCACAGGCACCGAAAATCGGCGCGCTATCTCTATCCCCTTCGCCGAAGGATTGTTGCATATCGCCGCTACGACCTGCAACTGTCTGCCGTGCATATTGCGCAGAATATACTCCAGATTGCTCCCCGTACCGCTGAATAGTACCACTACCCTTTTCATCATCTTGCTCTATCCGAAATTTTGGGAAGCTTCTGTACGATATCGGTAGGAAGCATGGAGTAGTCGGCACCCTCGTAGAGCTTCGCCGCCGCCGTCAGCGCAAGAGAGCCCTGAATGGCGGCATACTCGCTATCGTAGCCCTGTGCCAGCAGAGCCCCCACTATACCGCTGAGCACATCACCACTGCCGCCCTTTGCAAGTACGGGAGTACCGAGAGGATTGATATATATCCTCCCGCGCGCGCCTATTAGCATATTGGAGCCTTTCAGGAGCAGTACCTTCGACGGATATCTGCGCATGAACTCCCGTACGATATCGAAACGCTCTCTCTGTATCTCCTCTATCGTCAACTCCTCGTTCTCCAATATTTTCCACATAGCCGAAAACTCTTTCGGATGCGGTGTGAGAACCACCTCTCTGCTCCTATCTTTCATCACCTCCAGAAGTTTGCGGCTATAGAAAGCATCGGCATCCAGAAGCAGAGGCAAATCGCTCTCGAGCACCTCTTTTTCCAGCATTTCGCTCTCGAAATGGTTACCCAGACCCATACCTATGGCTATGGCCGTACTCTTGCGCGGGACTTTGCTCTCTTTCATCAAAAAGGCGGGCGCTTCGACCCTCTCGTGCACTACGAGCGTAGTGAGGCCGACACCGAACCTCGAAGCCGCCGTAGCGCTGATTATACCGGCACCCGACTTCTCTCCGCAGAAGACGGCCAGATGTCCGTAGTCGCCTTTGTGAGTGCATAGCAAATCTCTATGGGGGGGAGCGAAATCGCTCTCTTCCAATACGAAGGTGAAACTCTCCTCTTCGTAGAGCCGCGCACCGACACCGAGATCGACCTTCACTATCTCCCCCACATAATCTTTGGCTTCGTCGAGGTAGAGAGCCTCTTTGAGCGCCCCCATCGTGACGGTCATATCCGCCCTGAAAGCCACGGGAGAGACTCTTCCCTTCTCATCTATTCCGCTTGGAATGTCGCAGGCCACTCTATAGGCCTCCATTGTGTTGAGTCTCTCTATCACTCTGCAAAGCTCATCCGGCAGGGCTCTGTTGAGACCGGCCCCGAAAAGGGCATCTACTATCAAATCGGCACTCTCGGGAAGCTCCTCAACCACACTCACTCCCACTCGCCGGGCCCTATCGAGCTGTAGTTTGGCCATAGGGGAGCTGACACCTATAGGTATGGAGAGCTTCACTTCGTAATCGGCGCACAGGAGTCTGGAGAGCGCTATCCCGTCGGCTCCGTTGTTTCCGGGACCGGAAACGATCGATATCTTAGCACCCCTTTCGAAGAGCTCTCCTATCTTCGTCGCCATACCGCTCGCGGCGTGCTCCATAAGTATATCTTCGCTCAGAGCGTAGCTCTCATAGCACTTCCTATCCATCTCATAACAGTTCGCGAATACTCTGCGCATCCCTTTCTAACCTCCCATAGAGTGTAAACAATGTGCTATTTTATCATCATAGAGATTTCAATCAGGTTTTTTTCAAGGCTTTTTGATATAATCCGCGCCATAATGTCCATACATACTGGATATATCGGTGTGTAAAACTGGAATGGAAAGGGGGTGAGAGATATGCCCGGAATCATAGTATCTGCGCGTGACTCTTTCGAAGATGCATACCGCAAATTCAAGAGACAGTGCGACAGAAACCTTATCGTGACGGAGGCCCGTGCCCGTCAGCACTACGAAAAGCCCACCGAAACACGCAAGAAAGAGAAGATAGCTACACGCAAAAAGATTCTCAAAAAACTCTATATGCTTCGACGCTACGAGTCGAGACTCTAAGCCGAAGCGACAAAGCAATGCTCCCGACTTGGGAGCAGAAATCGCTTTCGACTCTTTTTGACAGCTCTTATATCATATAATTTTATAGCTCTGAAGATAGACTCGACTCCCTAAATCAATTAGACCTCTTCGTAGATTCCGATCCCAAATCCACGATATGAGAATATACTATCGTATAGTATAATTTCGACGATAAATAATTACAGGATAAAGGAGGGCATATGGAAGATAAAAAGAGACAAAAGAGTGTAGTACTCTTCACATCACCCAGCTGTATCTGGTGCACAAGAGCCAAAAACCACTTCAGACAGCACAAGATTCGTTTCAGGGAGATAGATATAAGTAAGGATAAAAAAGCTGCCAAAGATTGTGAAAGGCACGGTTGCAGAGGTGTACCTGTGGTATTGATAGGCTCTCAGTGGATATGCGGATTCGACCAAAACAAGATAGATAAGCTTTTGAATATCAAATAACAAAGAGACTCTCCCCAAGAAGTATCTCCGGCCGGAACACTTGGATCCGGTCTATTGCTTAAGACTGTATCTACATAAATTTTTTTAAGTTTTTTCTTGATATACTTTAATATTAATTTGATTAGAAGAGAGGGCTATTGATATGAAGAAGCGGTATATGTCGGGGATAATCGTCTTATTGCTCCTATTTTCGGAAGGCCCAAAAGCTATTGTTTTTGCTTCTTACAAAAAAGAGTCTTCCGCCCAGACTGCGGCGAATGCCATAAAAAAGATTCTCGATTCCGAAAATATTCCCATAAATACTATGGTAGAGAAGAGGAGAAAAAGGTATCTGGTGGTCAGCGACAGGGAACCAGATAGTGCACAGAGGATGAAAATCAAAAGGGCACTGGCAAATCTTCTCGGAACGAAAAGGAAAAAGCGCCGCGCGAAAAAAGTTGCCCGAAGCCTAAAAGCCGTAAAGCTCTACAAAAGTGGAAAGTATAAGGAAGCTTATAAAATCCTGAAACATCTGAGAGCGCAGAGACTAAGCAGTGCAAGGCTCAACTTCTATTTTGGTAGGAGCGCTTTCGAGACTGGACACTACAAAGAGGCTCTCGAGGCATATGAGAAGATTATGAGGAGCGGACACAACGATAGCAGGGTAAAATTGGAGCATGCACGGACTCTGACGATGCTCAACGAATACGATAAAGCCAAAAAAGAGCTGCGCGATGTACTCAAGAGACCTCTTCCTTCTCGCGTGAAGGCCAATGTACAGAGATATCTCTCCCTGCTCGAAAGAAAGAGTGCCAAAAATATCGTGACTGCTACAATGATGGTAGGGGTGGGATATGATGACAATATATACAACCATACCCATCTTGGCTCCACACGCTACGCAGGGAGTAGGCTGGAAAACAACAATACCAGAATTTCGGACAGTTTTCATCAAGAGATTCTCTCTTTGCGCCATCTCCATATATTCGACAACAGAGAGTGGGCTTGGGATAGCTCCGCTCTCTTTTTCAACCGTACATACAGAGATCATGACGATGTGGATGTGCTTCAACCATCCTTGATGAGCGGGCTTAGATACTCCGATGAAAACAAAAGCCTATATATACCCGTAGTGTACAACCGCCTGTGGTTCGCAGGAGAAGATTATATGGAGATGGATGGAATGCGGCCTATGCTAAGCTATCTCATAAATGATAAGACATCCATGGATTTAAAAGCGGTATATCTCGCCAAACGCTATATCCGGACTCAGGATAGAGAGAAAGATAGCGAGCTCTTCGGCGGTAGAGTAGGAATCAATAGACTTCTGTCGAAAAAACACTATATAGCAGGGGAGATAGCTGCCTATGCAGAGAGGAGGAAGAGAGGAGAGAGGAAAGATATTTCGTACAATATGTTTTCGATGGGTGCGCAATACTCCGCATCTCTTTTTGCCAAAACCAACCTTCATACCTACGGCAAATTCGAATACTACGACTATCTAAAAAACGATCCCAACCTCAACAACAGAAAAGATATGAGATTCCGCCTCGATATGGACCTCTCCAAGGAGATATCGGAAAATGTCTCTCTTGAAGCGAAATATAGTTACACGAAAAACAACTCGACTGTAAACCTGTACGAGTTTAGAAAAAATGTTATGTCGATAAATCTCTCAACAACTTTCTGAGGAGCTGAAAATGAAAAAAATATCTATAATCGTCATCTCTTTGGTAATGACGATGGGAGCTCTGGCTGCGTCGGTAGGAAAAATAACAAAAGTAAGAGGGGCTGTCTTCGTCATACGCAGCTCTGGCAAGATAGTGGGTAAGGTAGGTCTGCCTCTTGAAAAGAGCGATATCGTACAGACCAAAGCCAGAGGCTGGGCGAAACTGAAATTCAACGACGGTACCGTGATAACTGTAGGCAAAAACTCTAAAATGAAGATCGAAAAATACCTCTATAACGGTAGCAAAAAATCGAAAGCCTCCTTCGGTTTTGCCAAAGGTGTCTTCAAGACCATCACCGGAGCGATAGGGAAAGTCGCTCCAGAGAAATTCAAGGTTCACACTCCCAACGCCACTATTGGAATAAGGGGTACCGAGTTTTTTGTAGAGATAGTCAAAAACAGGGTTCGTGTTATCTGCTCGAGGGGCAGAATAAGTGTAAGCAACAGACTTGGAGAGGTTGAAGTGAATGCGGGAAGAGAGACGATAGTGGCACCTTCGAGCAAACCTACATCTGCTACACCGATAAATATGAGAATATTTAAAAGAGTGCAGCACAAAACAGAGCCAGCCAATCGAGGTGGAGGTACAAGAGGAGCGAGAGAAAAAAGATCTGTTTCGACTTTCACAAAAAGAAGCTTATCATCAAGAGGCGGAGATATCAAGACATTAAAATTGAGCGAAGATGAAAAAAGGGTGCTTGGCAAGAGCTATGGTGGCCTAATAGGTAACATACTAAAGAGTACGACCTTCAACGAGTCTGCAAAAGATACCGTAGAACTCATACGCAAAAATATCGACAAGCAACTCGAAAAGAGAGTTGGTAAAAACATCGAAAAAGAGGAGCCTGAAATGCCTGAAGGTCCGCCACTGGGACCTCCTCCGGGGGAGCAGGAGAGCGTATATGAGGATGATTATACTTCGTTCGGATACTGGATGAGAGACAATAGACCGGTAGAAACCTGGGTGACAGGAACATTGACCGACGATTCCGTAATAGAAGATTTGGCCTCACATA
>CAJXJF010000061.1 GCA_913054475.1 uncultured Nitratifractor sp. | reverse complement strand
CTCTACTGAAAAATCAGTATGGAAAGTATCTCGAAAAGAGAGCGAAAGAGGGGAAGATGAGCAGGTAGTCACTGCTCTATCTATTGATTTGTCGGTGATGAAGGATGAGAGATGAAACATATACTCGTAACAGGTTGCGCTGGTTTCATCGGCAGCAATTTCGTACCCTATTTCCTCGAAAAGTATCCAGACTATACACTGATAAATCTGGACCTTCTCACCTATGCCGGAAGTATGGAAAATCTCAAAGAGGTGGAGGACGAAGAGAGACACAGATTCGTAAAGGGGGATATCGGAAACAGGGAGTTGCTGGAGTATCTCTTCGAGGAGTACGACATAAGAGGTGTAATCCACTTCGCGGCGGAGAGTCATGTGGACAACTCCATACAAAATCCGGGCGTTTTCGTGGAGACGAATGTCAAAGGGACATTCACTCTCATAGATACGGCATACCGCAAATGGATGCACAAACCCTTCGTCTGGAGGGAGGGTTACGAAGGGTGCCGTTTTCACCATATCTCCACGGATGAAGTATACGGGACTCTTCCGCAGACGGGTCTCTTCAGGGAGGATACTCCGTATGCTCCCAACTCTCCCTACTCCGCTTCGAAGGCTTCGAGCGACATGATAGTGCGCAGCTATGTAAAGACCTACGGAATGAATGCCGTCATCACCAACTGCTCCAACAACTACGGCCCTAAACAGCACGACGAGAAGCTCATCCCCACAATCATCAGAAATGCCTTGGCACAAAAGCCAATCCCGATATATGGAGACGGGCAGAATATACGAGACTGGCTCTATGTGCTGGACCACTGCAAAGGTATAGACTTGGTATATCATGAAGGCAGGAGCGGAGAGGTTTACAATATCGGCGGTAGAAACGAGCGCAGCAATCTGCAGATAGCGAATAGGATATGCGAGATACTCGATGAGAAGCTGCCTCTCGAAGATGGAGGCTCCTATCGCGATTTCGTGGAGTTCGTGGAGGACCGTGCCGGGCACGACAGACGGTATGCCATCGATGCCGGCAAGATAGAGAGAGAGCTTGGATGGAGAGCGGATGAAAATTTCGATACCGGAATCGTCAAGACTGTAGAGTGGTATTTACGAAAATATAGCAACACCCTGCACTTCAAAGCTATGAAAAAATATCAATAGTAGCCAACTCTGTCTTGATTGTAGATCTCAAGACCTCAATTTGGACATTACACTCTCTTTGAATCTATCAACAACTCTCGGCACCGAGCCTTTTTAGCTCTGCACATTTGAAACCAGCCCTCATGCGCCCCTCTACATTTATCTTTCTCTTCTTGACGAGGGAGTACTTTTCGAGAATCTCGAAAAAACTCTTTTCATAGTCGAGACCTCTTGCCTCGCATATATATCTAAACCATCTATCCCCTTTGGAGACATGCTCTATCTCCTCTTCGTAGATTATCCCCAGAGCCTTCAGTGTCTCTTCTATCGCTTCGCTGCGGGGCACCTTTTCGAGCTTGGAAGCAATCATGGGATTGACATCCAATCCTGTAGCTTCGAAATGTCTGGGTATGACCGCCATCCTCTGTAATGCATCACAAGCCGTCATGCGGGAGATATCGAAAAGAGAGCGATGAACAGGAAAATCACCATACGAATATCCCAGCTTATGCAAAATCCCCTCTATCATCCTGAAGTGTCGTATCTCATCCACAGCCACCTCGAGCCAGTCTCTTCTGAAATCGTCGGGCATGGCTCTGAAACGGTAGAGTGCATCCAGAGCGAGGTCGATGGCATTATACTCGATATGGGCTATGGAGTGCAGTAGTGTGGCAAGACCCTCTCTTTTTGCGAAATCCCTGCGTCTTGGAAGCTCTCTGGGCTCCACTATGCGACACTTGTGTGCATAGGAGGGTTCATCGAAAAGCTCTATCGCCGCTCCGTTATCCGCGATAGCTGTATCTGTGCTAAAATACTTCATCATTTCGTCGCAGGATGAGGATTTGAACTCTATATCGTCACTCCTCAATGCCAAGAATGCAATATCATAAAAACTCATAAAAGGAATTATATCCAATGCATATAAAAAGCCGAGCGATGGGAAGCTATCAGACCAACTGTTATATCGTCGAAACTCCGCAAGGAGAAATCATCATAGACCCGGGTATGGGAGCGACGCAATGGGTATTGGACAGTGTACGCAAGCCTATAGCTATTTTGAACACCCATGGCCACTTCGACCATGTATGGAGTGATGCCGAACTGCAAAAGAGGCTCGATATTCCAGTTTACTGCCCGAAGGACGATATTTTCATGCTGGAAAAAGATCCCTTTTCACAGGGTACTGTACCATGCAAGGCGGACTTTGCCGTAGAGCCCGAAAGCACGATAGATATTGCCGGTACGAAAATTCTATTCAGACACTTTCCCGGCCACACCCCGGGTACTTCGGTCATAGAGATGGGAGGGCTCTGGTTTAGCGGTGATTTCCTCTTCAAACGCTCCATAGGGAGATGGGATTTCCCCTACTCCAGTGCCGAAGCGATGAGAAAAAGTCTCGAAAAGGCGATGAAGATAGGCGGCGACTACAAAATCCTGCCCGGACACGGACCGGCCACCACACTGAAATCGGAAAGGAGATTCATTCCATACTGGATAGAAGAGGTGGGACGATAGAGTGGAGAGGCTGCACGGACATACCGACTCTCAATAGGAGAATTTGTAGCCCCTTCGTCTTACCGTATGTATCACCTGGAAGCCGAGAATGCTTTTGAGGCGCTTCCTTATCTGATTTATAGCCACTTCGACGGTATTGTCACTGACATACTCCGGCTCTTCCCACAGAGCGTTTATTATCTCGTCTTTGCTGAAAACTCTCTGCTTCCGCAGTGCCAGATAGGCGAGGATATCGAATGTCTTTCCGTTGAGAGATATTATCTTGTCGTCATACTCTATCTTTTTGTTGGCGATATCTATACAGAGTTTGCCTATATCGACTTTCGCTCCATAGAGATTGCGCATATTCGCAAGCACCCTCGCCGCAATCAAATCCGGCTCATAGATATGGTTATAGACCACATCGTCCACTCCAAGAGCGAAGAAGGCTCTCTGGTTTTCGGGTCTATCTGTAAGGAGGATTATCTTCGTCTCTTTTTTCTTCTTTTTTATTTCGTTGACATAGCGCTCGAGCAAGAAGCGCACCCCCTCGTCAACTATTATTATCAACTCATAGTGCCTGAAATAGGTAAAATTGCTCGCATCATAGAGATCGATTGCACTATCGACGATACAAATGAAATACTTTTCAATCTCTCGTTCGACCTCTTTGGCGAACTCTTCATCGAAACCTACCGTCAATATCCTCATATCTCTCCAACTATCCTATATTCAATTTTATACGCAAGCGCCCGCAGGCACTTTTACGCATCGCTTCGATACCTGAAGCCCATCTCATAGCGAATTTATATCCAAAACTCGCTTATTTAAAAATAAAAGTAACTTTCAGGAAAGTTTGGATATTTTAAAACTATGCAGTTGTAGCTCTTATGTAGAGTCGCGTGGGGGCAGGATAGCCCTCTACTGTTTTGGAGGGGTCCCGAGGGTCGAGAAAGTCATTGAGACTCTGGGTATCTATCCACTGCGTCTTGCGCTGCTCCGTAGTGTCGGTGGCTTTGACAGCAATCGCTTCCACAGTATCAAAGCCCGCCCGCAGACACCAGTTTTTCAAAGCGTTGAAGGTCGGGATGAAGTAGATATTGGGTATTTTGGAGTATCTTTGTGCCGGTGTGAGGCAGATTTCATCTTCGCCCTCTATCATGAAGGTATCGAGAAAGAGCTCTCCCCCATCCTCGAGTCCTCTGCGCAGAGCCTTTAGTGTGGAGACGGGGTCACTTCTGTGATAGAGGACACCGAGACAGAAAATCGTATCGAACTTCTCCTCGTAGAATGGGAGGTGCTCCACTCCGAGAAGCTCATACCTTATGCCGCTCGCGACGAACCTGTCGATGAAACGAAACTGCATGTAGTATAGTGCCGAAGGGTCGAAGCCGGTGAGTGAGGCGGGTTTGTCTTCGAGCATCCGGAAGAGATAGTAGCCGTTGTTACATCCAATATCGGCCACTCTCCTGTTTTGAAGATTGAAATGCTCTTTGAGGAGATTGTATTTGATGAAACTTCTCCACTCGCTATCGATATAGAGTGAACCTATGCGAAAAGGACCCTTGCGCCACGGCTTCATCATGAGAGCTATCTCCTCGATCGCTCGAGCGTACTTTCGCTCGTAGCTCTCCTCGAGCTCTACCGAAACGATATCGGCAAACTCTATTTTGCCCACCTTCGGTTCGGCAAGTCTATCGAGAGCCTCTACGACAGGAGCGATCTTTTTCCAGCCGAGCCATCTTTTGCGCTCCTCTCTGAGCTTTTCAAGATCCATTACTTCACGATAGCCTCTATAATCTTCTGCTCTTTGAGGGGCCTGTCTCCCCTACCCGTAGGAGTCTGGTTTATCTTGTCCACCACATCCTTGCCCTCGACGACCTCGCCAAAGATAGTATATCCTCCATTGAGCCACGGTGCCGGAGCCACGGTTATGAAAAACTGGCTGCCGTTGGTATTGGGGCCCCTGTTGGCCATGGCCAGAAGATAGGGACGGTCGAAAACGAGATTGGGAGCATATTCGTTCTTGAACTCTCTGCCCCATTTCGACTTCCCTCCTCTACCCGTACCGGTAGGATCTCCCCCCTGTATCATGAAACCCTTTATGACTCTGTGAAAAATCAGACCGTTGTAGTAACCTTCTCGTGAGAGTGTCTCGAAATTTTCCGTAGCCAAAGGAGCGGCTTTTGGATAGAGTTTCAAAACTATATCTCCCCTGTTGGTCTTGAGTATCACTATATCTCTATTCTCGACACTTCCACCGAAAAGTACGGTAGCAAATAGCAAAAGCAGAAATAATCTTCTCATCAGTCGTCCTGCTCACAAAGTACATTCAGTCTATGTAGTACGATTTCGAAAAAATCGCCGGCGTCTCTTTGAACATCGTCGTTGAACTCTATATAGATCGCCTCTCTTTCGGGGTGGTCCTTGGAGATATTCTCAAAAACCATAGGCCTCTTACCTGTCTTCTCCTTCGCATACTCTATAGCTTCGAGTACATCTTTTTTAAGCTGGGGGTTGTCTCCGAAACGAAGGCTCAAACCTTCGTACTTCTCTTCCATTCTTACATGTGCCTCTATCTTGTTGGTCATTCACACATCCTTTTTTAAATGCAATTGTATCCTATTTTGATTTTACACTCGATACTATCGCGGCAAGACCCGCAAACCGAGAAAGAAGTCAGAGCAAAAAGCCCTTCAGTCTCTTTTCGAGTCTTCCGCTAACTACAAAACCGCAGCACAAAAGCACGAGAGTGAAAAGGTAGAGAAAGCCGTAACCGCCATATTTGAGTATGAAGCCTCCGAGAATAGGAAAAAAGAGACCCGCCGAAACTATAGTTGACTGTATCGCCACATATACAGGTCGCTTTCTCTCCGGCGCTATCTCTATAATCAGATTCATATCGGCATTTCTAAATCCGTCTATGCCTATGCCGAAAAGGAGAAAAATCACGCAGTAGCTCCATGTATCGGAAGCGAAAAGAGCCGTAACTATCGAAAGAAAGATGATAACGAAGGAGCTTTTGAGCATGACCGTATATCCGTGACCGAAGCGTTTCCAGAGGAAAAAGTTGCCAAGGACACTCCCTGCCATCTGTATGGTAATGAAACCTCCCACGAGCCAGCCACTAAGCTCCATACTCTCCTTGGCTCTGAGGATGACGAAGGGAAGAGCGAGAAGATAGCTGTAGGCCAGCAAAGAGGCCGCTATCTCGAGTTGCAGGGTTTTGTCTCTCTTCAATATTTCGGAGGCGTTTTTGAGAAAGAGGGAGAAACTATCCTCTCTTTTGTTCACGCTCCTCTTCTCGGGCTCCTCTATCGTCGCGAAAAGTATGAAACCCGGAAGCATGACGAGAGAACTCAGCATGAAGAGATAGGCGTAGCTCTCGGGAGCGGGATAGTGCTGGAGAACCGCTCCTGCTATTCCACCGCTCAGAATAGCACCGAGCGACGAGAAGAGCTGTCTGTTTGCCATTGTACGGCCTCTCTCTTTTTTGCTAAATATCTTAGCCATAAGCTCTTTGAAGTAGATACCGCCGAAACCGGCACTAAAAGAGAAGAAAAAGAGTCCCGTTCCTATCAGCCAGAGTGTCAATACCGGCTGGGAGTCACCTATCGCATAGATGGCCAACCCCACCATGAACCACGATAGAAACCTGAAAGCGAAAACGATACGAAGATATGGCAGAACTCTTTCGAAACTCTGGGCATAAAATGCCGCGAAGAGTTGCACCACTATGGCACCTCCTCTAAGCAGCGAAGCGAAAAGTCCCACAAGCGGCAGACTGGAGCTGAAGTGATTGACGATAAGCGGCAGTATCGTGGAGGGCTCGGCTATGGTGATGGCCAGAGAGAGAAAAAATCCATGCACGGCATTTTTGAAATTGTTCACCCTGTACGACATGCTCTTCTCAATCCACCCTCAGAATATCGAGAGCTTTGCGCCTATGGGCGGGAGATGACCTCCTTTTGCCATGCTTGGCCCTTCTTCGGTGATGATGCAGACGATGACGACTCCTTCGGCGAACTCTGAAAGATACGGCAACCTTGGGTGATATACTACCGTCGGACATCTTCTCTTTGAGTGCAAAGAGAGCTCCATCTACATGGGGATATCTGCTCGAAGGATTCCACAGCATCCAACCAGAACTGCCAAGCTCCTCGGCAGCCAAGACCTCTCTGGCTATCTGACTCCTTCCATATCCTCTTCTATCGAAGGCGTAATCTCTAAAAGATTGCAGCCAAGGTCGGAATATGGCTCCTTCGGAGACCCTCGCAATCCCTTTTTTCAGACTCCCCTTGACTATTCTATAGGGATTGGCCGCCGGATTTCTCAAGCCCATAGTGCCGGCGAAGAAACCCGAAGGATAGAGCATGGGACATATATAGTCCACATAGGGGGCTATGCTCTCGAGTTTCTGCCCTATATGCAAATCGTCCCTGTTCCATAGAACATAGCCGAAAATATCCACTGAGAGTTTGACACCAAGGGGATGGAGCCGTGAATATGCCTCTTTGAGAAAGCTCTCTATAGCAGCGACTCTGTTCTTCTGTGTATCGCTACGATAACAGCACAAACCAGTCTTTGCCGGGAAGCGTATATAGTCGAAATTTATCTCGTCGAAGCCGAGTTTGGCAACCTCCTCGGCGATTTTGAGGCTATACTCTCTACCCTCCCGATTGTGCGGGTCTATCCATGCACTGCCTCTCTCTCTGAAGATACGCCCGTCAGATCGTCTGATGGCCCTGTCTGGAAAGTGCGTAGCCTGCCTGCGATCCTTGAAAACCGCTATCCTAGCTATGGTATAGATACCCATCGCTTTGAGCTCCGAAAGGTAGCTTTTCAGATCCTCTATGACGGCATTTCTGCTCGCATCGCACGCTATGGCTTGCGCTATTGCGCTTCTATAGCTAAGATTGCCACTTACATCCTTTATGTCTATCACGAAAGCGTTTATCTGTGTACTCTCAGCCTTTCTCAGGGCGCGGGCGAAACTACCGCTTTCGGGATCTGCGGCGCATCTGTTGAGATAGAGGGCTCTAATCTTCGCGACTCCCCTCTCCTGCCCAAAGGCGACCAGAGAGTCGGGTGCTTCCCGAGCCTGCTGTGTATCGAGCGATTTTACGAGCCATATGGGGAAATTCTCCCCCATAGCGCAGAGAGATAGCGAGAAGAGAAGAATAAACAGAAGTCTGGAAAATATTTTCATCTACCGCGAGACTCCTTCTCCTCTATCCCACCGATACCGAAGCGTCTCACCAACTCCTGCCGCACTCTATCTGGCGATATATCCCGATAGCCCAGACCTACGAGAGAGTGATAGAGAAGGTCGGCTGCTTCATGAATGACATTTTCGTCACTCTCACTCTCAATGGCATCGGCCAACTCCCCGGCCTCTTCCCTTATCTTTTCAAGCAGCAGCTCTCTGTCGTCGAGGAGTCTCTTTGTCCAAGACTTCCGCGCATCCGAGCTCTTTCTCTCGAGAATGGTATGGTAGAGTGCATCTACCGCCGAATAGATGGAAGTGGGATCCTTCGTTGGCTCCGACAGACTCTCCTGCATCTGCACATTCCTGAAAAAACAGCTCCTTCTTCCAGTATGGCAAGCTACACCCTTTTGCTCGACTTTCAACAATATGGTATCGGCGTCGCAATCGATATAGATATCCACAATTTTCTGGGTATGGCCAGAGCTCTCACCCTTTTTCCATATCCTGCGGCGACTTCTGCTGAAGTAGTGTGCATAACCTGTGCTTCGAGTGAGATTGTATGCCTCTTCATCCATATAAGCGAGCATCAAAACTTCCAGACTTTCAGCATCCTGCACTACAGCGGGTATGAGCGGATTTTTTTTCCAATCGGGATTCATCTCTCCCCTCCGGCGCTGATGGCTTTGACTCTATCTTTGCTATCCACCCAGATATTGGGTACGGATCCTCCAGGTGTGAGGAAGATTTGTGCATCCTTGTTTACCCTGAGAGCCTCGTTGAAGCCCCTCTGAGTCTTTATCTGCTCGAGCATCAGCAGTTTGTCGGTAAGAGATTTCGAGATGAGGATATTGGCTTTGGCCTGGGCTTGGGCCTCTATGCTGATCTTGTCCGCTTCCCCCTGTGCCTCTATCCTCTTCTTCTCCGCCTCTCCTCTGGCCACTTCGGCTTTCCTGAGTGCATCCTGCTTGGCTTTCTCCTTCATCTGCTCGGCTATCGTAACCTCCTGTTTGGCTATCTGCACTCTCTCTATCTGCTGCTTGATTTTCGGAGGCAAATCTATATTCCTGAGCTCTACCGAACTCAATATTACAGGTTTGTCGGGCAGAGCGTCTATAGCCGCCTTGATCTCAGTCTCTATGGAGTTGGCTATCTCGTTTCTCATTTCGGGCAGCTGTTCGGCGGGATAGCGGCCTATGACATCTCTGACCACCTCCCTGACTTTGGAGTTTATTATCTTCTCCTCCCAGCTCATACCCCACTTCTCGATCGTTTTGGGAGCGCTCCGGGGAGCGAGTCTGTACTGCACCGCGAGGTCAATATTCACCGTCAATCCTCTCTTATCGAGTACCTGTATAGCGGGGTTTCTTCTTAACCCCCCCTCGAAACTGCTATAACCTTCGCCCAGCGCGATACGCTTGTTGTTGCTATAGGTAATGAGCCTCACTTTGGTATTGACCGGAATGATCTTCTCCAGTATAGGTATGTAGAAGTGCAGACCGGGTTCGAGCGGATTATCGTAGAATTTTCCCACTCTCACCTTTATTCCGACCTCTCCCGAATTTATTATCGTAAAGGGTTTGAAGATGAATAGCGCAAGAACTATTACGCCCGTCATGACCAACGGAGCGGCTATTTTACCGCCGCCGAAGGGCGACTGCAAACCGCTACCGCCATCTCCCCTGCCACCACCGTTTCGGGGCTCCTCTTCCGGAGGGCTCTGGGGTTTTCTCTTTTTGAAATAGTCGTTCAAATCTGCAGGCATCTACAATATCCTTTTATCTGCGATTTTGTCTTCTTTTGTTATCTATGATGTAATATCTACCTTATATATATGTCAAATAGCGAGCATACTTTTCATCTCTTCCATAGACTATATCGAAATATGCATCTTGTATCGCTTTGGTCATCTCTCCTCTGCGTCCATTGCCTATGACTCTATGATCAAGAGAGTTTATCGGAGTGATCTCCGCCGCCGTACCTGTAAGGAAGGCCTCATCGCAGATATATATCTCGTCTCTGGTGATGTTTCTCCTCTGCACCTCTATACCCATCTCCCCTGCCAACTCTATGACCGTGGCTTGCGTGATGGATTCGAGCGAGTTGTCGTTGGGCGGGGAGATGAGTTTTCCGTCTCTGACGATAAAGAGGCACTCTCCTGTCCCTTCGGCGGCGAAACCGTTCTCATCGAGCATGAGAGCCTCTTCGAAACCGTTCTCTATCGCTTCATATTTGGCCATCTGGCTGTTGAGATAGTTGGCGGCGGCTTTGGCCTTGCCGAATGTGCTTCTGTTGGGATTTCTCGTAATGGAGGAGGTACAGAGCCTGATACCGTTTTCAAGCCCCTCCTCTCCGAGATAGGCACCCCACTCCCAAGCGGCTATCATCGTATTTACGGGAGCGTGGGAGTGGTATAGCCCCATCACTCCATATCCCAGATAGATAAGCGGTCTTATATAGACATTGGAACTAAAATCGTTGCTTCTAAGCAGCTCGATGTGGGCGTTTTTCACCGTCTCGTAGTCGAAATTGGGCTCAATCGCGACTATTTTGGCCGAGTTGAACAATCTTTTGCAGTGCTCTTCGAGTCTGAATATCGCCAGACCTCTGTCTGTCTGATAGGCCCTAGTTCCTTCAAATACGGCATTTCCGTAGTGTAGCGTATGTGTGAGTACATGTATTTTGGCATCTCTCCAGGGGACCAACTCCCCATCCATCCAGATATATTTGGCTTCGGTCATATCAATCTCCAGCTTGTTTTGAAAGCAGAATTCGGATTCTCTCCAGCTTTCGGATTTTGAAAGAGATAATATCCAAAAGGGAGTAAAAAGCCCATTAGAAACCCTCTTCCCTTCATTATGTCACTTCGGATAGCTATCCAATCTGCCCCACACCTAAATCCCGAAATAGTGTACCCCCCCAAAAAACCAATCCTTCCAAAAGCAGAAAATTTTCTATGAAAAAGTCACGATTTAGCGATAGCCGGATCATGGCGATATTAAGACAAGCTAAAAACGGCGTATCGGTTTCCAAGTCGCATCAGGAACACGGTATGAGTAGCGCGACATGGTCGATGGACTTCATGTATGGCAAACTCCCAGATGGAAGGAAATTCAGACTTTTAAGCATCTTGGACGATTTCAACCAAGAAGGCCTAGAGATAGAAATCGACTTCTTCTTGCCGACTCCAAGGCTTATCAGGACTTTGTAGCGGTTCATCGAACAAAGAGGCAAAACCAAAAAATGCGGTGCGACAACGAACCAAAGTATATCAACCATGCTTTGCAAAACTGGGCCAAAAAGCAGGAAAACACCTTGGAGTATATCCAGCCGGGCAATCCACAGCGTCCAAGCAAAGCGACAATCCCGCAACAAAATGCCTACATCGAACACTATAATCGTACAGTCAGATATGACTGGCTCAATCAAGATCTCTTCACAGCCTCGATGAAGTCAGAGAATGCCACTAAATCCCAAATCTCGAAATAGAAATTCCCAACCACCGGAAATCATAAAAATCTATCACCAT
>CAJXJF010000060.1 GCA_913054475.1 uncultured Nitratifractor sp. | reverse complement strand
ATATTTTTCTCCTCTCAAACTCCCTCCACGCCACTTCGTAGTCCTCTTCGCGGTCGCATTTGGCGAAGGGGGCTTTGTAGATGATGGTGCGCTCATAGGGGCTGCCGGGAGGGTGTCGTCGGTGATGAGTTGGTGGATTTCGCCCTCTTGCATGTAGGCAATCTCTTCCCAGCTGAGGGCTTTCTCGGCAATTATTTCTCCTTAGAAGACGATCTTGCAGGGGCGAATCGATCTCCACTACCACCTATTGACACTCGTAGGCGCTGGAGCCGTCGGCGATCAGGCGGGTTTTGGCCGGATCGATCACGACGATCTCTTTTTCGCAAGTGCTCACAAAGATCGCCTCTTTGCCCTCGACGAAGCTTGAAACACCGTCACACTCCAGCCGATAGCCGCCGTCTCTGAGCAGATCGACACGGCGGACGACCCACTCGCTGTCTCTGACGATGATCCTCTGCCCTATGCGTATGGTGATGCGCTCATCTATTGCTCACTTTTTATCAACTCGACTTTCGCACATAGATTCCAGACAAAAATCCATCTACGAAAGCCTATAAAGAGGCACTTTTGAATACACTTTGTTAGCACACTCATCATATAAAGGAGCCTGTTTTATAGAGCTTGACAAGTATATCGAATCCGCTCTAAGAAGTCTCTTGAGGAATCCGATTGTCTCACTGCTTCGCCAGATTGGCTTCGTATCTATTTTGAAATTGGAGAAAATTTTCAGGGGCGAAAGTGAGCAGTAATTATCAACCGAATGACACGGACTCTATCTTTGTCAATAGGCATTTATTCATCCCTATAGTTCAAACAATTTGTTTTTATATGTTTGTATCGTATAAAATCTTGAAAGCTATTCGATTGGGGACTATGTTCGTTCCAATCTGGAAAAAGTGACATAGGAAGCGGAAAAGAATCTCCTCAAGCCCATCGAAATTGGAAAACTTCCATTCTCTGGCGGTGATGATGCCCGGGTTGAAAGTTTTGGCTCATGAGATTCCCTTTTCGTCACCGATATAAGTCGTTGCTGTCGGGAAAAAAGGGATAGACGATATATAAAGGAAATTCCTACACAAAAGAGATGGGGCGCGGGCCGAATGGCCCCCGTGAAGAGAAAAAGCTTACTTGATCGCTTTTTCCAACATCTTGACCGCTTTGTTGGACTCTTTGAGGAGCGTCATATTGAGCGCTTCTGCTTTCTTGAGTGCGGCATCGGATGTGTCGGCACTGTTGACGATTGGTGCGTACTCGCCCCATACTTTCTTGGCCGTCTCGAACTGTGCTTTGATCTCGGGCTTTTTGCAGTTCGCGATCAGGTCGTCGAGCGTCTTGCCGAAGAGGGCTGCCGTCTTCTTGAGGTTTTCCTTGTTGGCCTCGACATCGATTCCATTGGCAATGAGGAGCAGTTCTTTGGTCATCTTCTGTGTCAGCATACGCTGCTTGCCCGCAACATTGATCTTTTTCGCCATTTCCGGTGCAAGTGTAGAGCCGCTTGCTTTGGCATACATCTGAACCGCCGCATTCATATTTTTGAGGAGAGGCAGGTTCTCTTTGGCGATCGCTTCGAGTGTCGCCTTGTCTGCTTTGCCGGCGATCACCTTATCGATATTGGCTTTGAACGGTGCCCAGAGATCCGCCACTTTCTGAAGCTGAGCGAGAATCTCTTTGTTCTCCGTTTTGGGGAGATTGAGACTGCTGTCGCCACTAACCAATCCCTTGAGCGTCTTGTCGAAGAGAGCCGCTGTCTTCTTGAGGTTTTCCTTATTGGCCTCGACATCGACGCCTTTGGCGATGAAAAGCGCCTCTTTGCTCATCTTTTGCGTAAGCATACGCTGTCTGCCCGCAAGGTTGATCACCACCCCGCTCTGCTGCTTGCTCTGCCCTACCGCTGCCGGAGCATTCTCCGCCATCGCCACCGATGTGACACCCATTGTCAAACATACACTAATAGCCGCTACTGAAAAGATTTTTCTCATCAATCCTCCTTTTAATTTTGATAGACAATATGTATCATATTTGAACTTAATCTTCATTGAGCTTCAATCAATCAACCTTATTCGAAACGCCCTTTCTCACCACAAGTGCAATTCCACCACAAATTCATACCGCCATCACCCTGACCAGTTCGCCGAAAAAGACCTCATACAACTATAAGATTCGGGCCCTTTCGGCAGGACTGAAGCCTCCAACTTCGTAGCGAGATGGCAAAATCAAGCTTTTTATCTATGCAGGATTCTACCGGCGACTGAAGTCGCCACCCCGAAGAGTGGCGTCATCGTTTGGGGTCGAAGTCCATATAGGCTCATCATCGTCAAGATATGTTTCGATAGTTCATGCATTTGTATGCATTTCCACTGAGGACGGTTGGAACGAGAAAAGCCCATCTATCGGGGAGCAGGGACTTCAATCCTGTCTCTTTCGCCGGAATATACTCTACAAAGCTTTGAAGAGTTGTCCCATGGAGATGGAAGCGTCGTTGGGTGGCAGGGAGATGCCCATATAGATATCCCTCTTTTCGAGGAGAGAGAATATCTCTTCGCAGAGTGTGCGATTCTGGAAGACACCTCCGGCGAGAATTATCGGCATTTGGGGATGAAGCTCCGAAATTTCGGCTACGATTCGTGCGAGCGAGCGGTGGAAGCAGGCTGAGATATCCGCAATCTCTACTCCAGCCGTCATCATCTCCACCATAGGCGACCACTCTATGCTATTTTCGGAGAGTTTCAGGACTTTAGCGCTCTTTTCGCAGGGGTGGCGACGCGCCTCTCTCTCGAGCATAAGGCCGCTTTGCCCCTCGTATCCGGCGATTTGCAAAAGCCCTCCGAGCGAGGCGAGAGCATCGAAGAGCCTGCCCATCGAAGTGGATACGGGAGAGTTGATAGCCAAGCTCCACGACTGGTGCAAAAGCCTTATCTCACTCTCTTCGAAAGCCTCTATGGCGGGATTGTCCATCTTTAGAATCTCGTCGAGAGGATAGAGCTCGAAGAGTAGTGACAATGCGACCCTCCTCGGCTCTCTCACCGCCCTCTCTGCACCCAAGAGTCTGAAGGGGCGCAGGGAGTATATCCTCTCGAAACCCTCTCTATCCGCCAGCATCACCTCCGAACCCCACACCGTGCCGTCCTCTCCATAGCCGGTACCGTCCCAGACGAAAGCCAGCGCCTTCTCCTCTATGCCGTTTTCGGCCATCACCGCCAGAGCGTGCGCGTAGTGGTGCTGAATACGCTTCAACGAAATAGCTCTCTCTTTCGCCGTCCGCTGGGCCCATCTGCCACTCTCGTATCCCGGATGGGAGTCGCAGACCAGAGAGTCCGGGACGAAATCGTAGAATCTCCCGAAAGTGCCGATTGTCCTTTCGAAAAACTCTATCGAGCCTATCGAAGCGAGGTCGCCAATATGAGGCGATACGATCGCTCTGCCTTCGACTCGGATAGCTATCGTACTCTTCTGGTTGGCTCCCACGGCGAGGATTCGATCGCCACCTCTCTTTTTTAGAGCTATCGAGAGGGGAGCCACACCCCGTGCCGTCCTGAGCCACTGTACCCTCTCTCCCACCACCTGCGCCACACTGTCGTCGCAGGCGTTGAGTATCTCTCTATTGTGGTCGAGTACGATATCCACCACGCTTCCCAGACTCGAGAGGAGCTCTTCGGAGTCGGTGATTATGGGCTCGTCGCTGAGATTTGCGCTCGTGGCTACGAGGGGTGTTCGGATATGCTCGAAGAGGAGATAGTGCAAAGGGGTGTATGGGAGCATGATACCAAGGCGCCCTATCGCAGGTGCGACCTCTTCGCAAACGATATCTTCGCTCTCTCTTTTGTCAAGCAGTACCACAGGCCGGGCGCTGCAGAGCAGAAGCTCCCTTTCGGCTTCGCCTATATATGCGAGTCTGTCGGCCATCTCGATATCGGGCACCATGACGGCGAAGGGTTTCGCGGGTCGTCTCTTTCTCTCTCTGAGTCTGCGTACGGCTTGCGGATTCGTCGCGTCGCAAAGCAGATGGAATCCTCCTATCCCCTTGAGAGCGCCTATCTCTCCTTCGGCTATCCTCTCGGCGAAGAGTGCGACGGCATCGGCGCTGAACTCCTCTATGGAGTCGTAGGAGTCTTTGTGTAGAGCCCTGCCGAATCCTCCCGCCTCTTTTCTCTCCAAAATATCGAGAGTAGGACCGCAACTCCAGCACCCGATGGGCTGGGCGTGATAGCGCCTGTCGAGGGGGTTTTCGTACTCCTCTCGACAGCGGGGACACATCTCGAAGGCAGACATCGAGGTATTCTCCCTGTCGTAGGGGACCGTACGGACTATCGTATATCTCGGTCCGCAGTCGGTACAGGTGATGAAGGGGTGGCGGTATCTCCGATTGTCGGGGTCAAACATCTCTTCGAGACACTTTCTGCAAACTGCTATATCAGGTAGCACAATCGTGCTCTTTTCGCCTTTCAAGCCTTTCGAGAGTATCTTGAAATCGTCAAATTCGCAAAAGTCTATCTTTTTGGCATCGATTCTCTCTATTGCAGATAATGGAGGGCGCTCCTTTAAAAGAATCTCTATGAAATTTTGCAATCTATCGGTAGATATATTAACGACAATCTCCACCCCGCTACCATCGTTTAGCACATAACCCTTCAGCCCCATACGCTTGGCGATATGGTAAACAAACGGCCTAAAACCGACCCCTTGGACTACTCCATCCACACAGAGCAGATAGGTCGCCTCCGACAAACTATCACCCATCCTGTTCATCCGGATTCACTCCTGCATAGAAGATATTTCCGCTCTACCCTCTATAGGAAGCTCATTGTTGAAATAGATATCATGATTTTTATCAAGCTCCAGACAGAGCTTGTCAAAAAATTTTCTATTCGAGAGCATCGAACCAGCTATGGCTACCCCTTGAATTCCCATAGATTGCTTCATATCATCCAACTCATTGGTGATAAACTCGGCAAAACTCTCGATTACTCCGTAACTGACAGCATCCCGCTGTGCTCCTGCAAGCTTGTAACTCATTGCTGTGCGTATTGTCATGAGAGGATCTAATGATACTTTTTGTTCAACTCTTGTTTTTTTATAATCGATTCTCGGACCTTTCAAACCCAAAAAAAGCAATGCCTCACTCTCGAGCATATGTGCGGCTTCTTGCAGATCATCCCAAGAACCATATCCCAAAACCAAAGCGACCACACCCCAGAGCTCATATATACCGAAATTATTGTTTGTAAATTCGATATCGTATATCTCATTATAGATTTGAGGAAATTTTTTCATATAGTTATAGACTAATTTTTTACCGTTTTCGTCGCTCTCTATTATGGCTATGAATATATCCGCCATCGAATCAAAAGCAAAATCGAAGCGTAGATACTCTATGGTTCCATACTTTTTTCCATTTGCCAAAATTGTAGCACCATACTCTCTACTTAGAAAGAGCCCGGCAATCTCCTTTTCGTAAATCTTATGCTCTTTTATTATGGAATAGAGAGCACCCGTAGCCGATACCATGTCGGATGTTCGTGAAAAAATCGGCAACCCCTTCTCTCCGCGAAGAATAACTCTATGTTTTTTGGAGACTACCAGCTCTATAGGCTCCATACTACATACTGGCTCTACCAAAAAATGTTCGACATCCGCATCTATACACTCATTCGCAAAAAAGAGCAAACCTTCCCGACCTATCCTATCCAGCTCCTTCATAAGGAGATACAATATCAAATCATCGGGTAATTTGAATCTAACTATACGCCTCTCTATCTTGAATGTATCGGAAAAAAGTCTATTGGATACAAGAGAAACAAAGGGTTTTTCGATAGCACCCAGAGCAGAAAGCTCATACTCTTTCGCATCGGTATATCTGGCCACCACAGATAGGTCGTATGCCATTAGATCATAATCGAATCCTGAAGATATTTTCGAGGGCAGACCAACACAATAAGTGCCGTAAAAAGTGCCCAATCGAACTATTTTTCCGGATATGATATCCATAGCGATCTTATCTATTTCATCTTTATAACTTCTTCTCTCTCCGCAAGCGCCATAACCACACACTTCGCACTCGGTAAAAATATTGAAATAATCTTCGCTATTTGGATCGCTCACTCTTTTCATACATTCTGGACAAAAAGACAAATAGGGCTTGGTGATATCGGATAATTTATAGAGCTCATCTGGCATCTCATCTATAATCGATGCTTTTATATCATACAAAAAGATAGAACCCGGCAGAGCATCTGCAAAGAGTGTGGCAAATTCCTCCAATTCAGCGATATTTTCAGATTCGATATAGAGTTTCAGGCAAAAATCTTCTCTAACTATTTTGCCTCGCAATCCGCTCTTTCTAAGAGTTCGCAAAAAAATTTTCTCATATATTTGAGACGAAGATCGATAATCGAGCTCATATTCCAATATCATATTCCACTCCCTTTAGGTATGTTTTATCGGCAAGATCCGATATTTTGAGCTCTGGTGAGACGATATCGACCGTAATATCGAAAGAGGCGATATAATCTATAATAATCTTTTCCATAGTGATCGATGCATCGATCACTCTCTGTGTCATTTCAAAAGTACTCTTCTCTTCTATAACATATGGAACGACACCTACAATCTTGACTGGAGGCAGATCTCCCATCATCTCTATCATCTGAAGCGTCTGAAGCATTTCAACTTCATGCGCACTACCATTCCATCCGACATATTCTGGCATATCAGAAAAATCAAAACAATAGACATCTCCTATCTCTGCACCATCGACCTTGACACAATCGATAATCAAAACTCGATCATAATCCGTAATAATCGGAATAAGTCTTTGTGCAAGCGTACCACCGTCAACTATTTCGACACTATGCTCATCGGATAAAAAACGATATTTTTCCTCTATGAGGTTCGCCAAATGCGGTCCAACCCCTTCATCTCCAAAAAGAATATTTCCTATTCCCAGTATTAAAATTTTCAAGATCTATCCTTAAATTATGAGAAATTTCAACTCAATATATTTTGATATCATCAAGGAGGGGAAGGAGGCTTACTTGTTCGAATGCAGATGGAAGTATCAACAAATAATTTTCCCCTCCTGCATGATATCTTTGGTGCCGACAAAACTTTTGCCGGCAAGAGCTATCACTCTTTTTTAAGCCATTTATAGCCGCTCACAATAGAGTCGATAGTTCCCTCTTTTGCATATACAGCATTGAAAACTGCCATATAGATATGGACAATTACAAAAAATATCACACCCCACATCAAGAGATGATGAATCTCACGAACATTTGCAAGCCCTCCCATCATCACCTCAAAATAACGCATACTATCATACAGTGCACCACCCAATCCAAAATGATACACATGCACATAAAGAATCAGACCAGTAAGTATCAAGCCTACCATCATAATATAAAATCCTATATAGGCCGCAAATTGAACGACATTGTACGCACCGCTAAGTACAGGATGCTTAGAGATAAATAGGTAATACCCTATTTGATTCATCCACTTTTTCAAACTAAAAAGATCCTTGATAGAGTAGATTTCGTGCCTATTGGATTTTACAAAAAAGAAATAGTATGTTTTTGCGATAAACATCGATATCATCACAAATCCAAAAATTTCATGCCAACTCCTGAAAAGAGCCTGCATAAAGTTGCTTGGCTCAGGATTCGGTACAGGCGTAATGAATGGCTCGGCGATATAAAAACCTGTTATGGTCAATATCACTATACTAAGTACTCTTATCCAATGATGCCACCTATAAAATACACCAAATTCCAATACTCTTTCTATCTTTTCGTCGGCGCTATTGATTGCTTCCATTTTGGCTCCTTTTATATACTGCATCCGCCATAAAGAGGATCGACCTTGTATTCGCTAAGCTTATTGCCCTTTGTATCCATTACATGAACCGCACAGGCGATACATGGATCGTAAGAGTGGATAATCCTGACTATCTCGAGTGGCTTGGTGATATCGAGTATCTTCAAGCCTATCAAATCGGCTTCATACGGACCGTGTTGGCCTTTTGCATCTTTTGGTCCGGCATTCCAAGTAGAAGGCACAACGGCCTGATAGTTCTGGACTACACCATTTTTAATGCGCACCCAGTGCCCCAGCATTCCTCTTGGCACATCTCCGAGACCACGACCTTTGTACTCCTTGTCTTTATCAATCACATATGGAGCACAGGTCTCTTGATCGACTTTTAGATTTTCAACAAGATTGTTGAATGCGACAATTGCGTTATCGGCGATTATCCCTGTCTGCAAAGCCCTGGCAGCCGTCCTTCCCAGTGTACTAAATAGAGCTGTTACGGGCAATCCTGTAGCTTTGAGGAAATCGTTGACGGCATTTTGAACAATTTTATTACCTTTTGCATAGCTTACCAGCAAACAGGCAAGAGGCCCCACCTCCATCGGCTTGCCGTCATATCTTGGAGATTTGATCCAGCTATATTTACTCTTTTCGTTTATAAGCTTGGAGTGAATAGGCTTACCATCTGGGCCGACACTCTCCCCATCTACGAAGCCTGTATATTTCGGATTCGTCTTGCCTTCGTAAGGATGGAGCGCTTCATTGTCGGCATACCACGAGTGGGTAGCCTCTTCTGTGATTTTGCTCTCATCTATATCGAATGCCTTCGAGATATCACCATCGAGAATATATCCGCTATCAAATAGATACTGATCTCTACCCACCATAAATTCTCTAAATGCCATGAAATTTTTGACACCCATCGGTTTTACTACAGATGGCTCATTCTTATACATCTCGGCAGCCATTTTGACATCTGCGAGGTAGGCATTCTTGATAAAGTTTGCCATAGTTTTGAATTTTGTCAGATACTCTCCCATCCTGGATGGATCGAGTATATCCATTACACAGCTAACCCCTCCTACTACCAGACTTTGTGGATGCGGCTGCTTACCACCAAATATCGCGAGCATCTGGGCGGCAAGTCTCTGCATCTCTAATGCCTTGAGGTAATGAGAGAGAGCGATGAGATTCTGCTCGGGAGTGAATCTATAAGTCCCATGTCCCCAATAGGCGTTTGCAAATGGCCCTAGGCCCTGAGGATTTTTGGCAAATTTGGCTACAGTCTCTTTGACTTTTTTCAGATCGTTGACACCTGTTGCGATGGGGTTGTCGCTATATTTGAATGCCAGTTCGCTGGCTTTTTTTTCATCTGCACTCAGGGCTGAAACTATATCGACCCAGTCAACTCCATGCAGATGATAGAAATGTACGGTATGATCGTGCATAAACAGTGCGGCATTCATGAGTGTACGCACAAGTGCGGCATTCAAGGGGATCTCTATACCCAAGGCATCCTCTACAGCCATAGTGCTTTTGAGATAGTGTGAATATGTACACACTCCGCAGATTCTCTGCATCAATAGGGGTACATTTCTCGGATCTCTACCTTTTGCTATCACCTCGAGCCCCCTCCACAGAGTAGAAGAGACAAACGCATCCTCGACGACTCCATCATCGCCCACTACGACTTCGGCTCTCAAATGCCCCTCTATTCTGGTAATTGGATCAACTACTACTCTTTTTGACATAAGTGTTCCTCCTGTTTTGCTTATTCTTTTGGTTTTTTGATTACGGAAATAGCTGCATGAGCGGCAATACCTACCGCTGTAACCGTCAACAGGCTCACCCCTATTTTATCTGCTGTGGCATCGGCACCCATTCCGCCAAATACCGTATGGTATAGCTTGTCTTTGAGCGGTTCTCCTACGGTCCCCATGGTATCCCAAAAATCAGGTTCGCTACACCCCATACATCCGAAGCCGACCTGAACGGGCCATGATGTACCCTGATTGAATTTGTTTCTCGAGCAGCTATTGAATGTATAGGGACCTTTGCAGCCGACCTTATACAGACAGTAGCCATCCTTGGCACCCTCGTCACCATAGCGCTCGACAAATTCTCCGGCATCGAAATGCCCTCTCCTTTCACACAGATCATGAATCCTCAACCTATATGCCCATTTCGGTCTATTGTACACATCGAGAGCGGGAAGTGTGCCATATAGCAAAAAGTGCAGAAGTGTTCCGACGATATTCTTTTCGCTTGGAGGACAACCCGGCACATTGATTACGGGCTTATCCGTCACTTCGCTCAGCGCTACGGCACCTGTCGGATTGGGTGCGGCAGCCTGCACGCCTCCGAAGCTCGAGCATGTTCCTATGGCGAATATCGCTGCTGCATCTTTTGCGGCATCTGCGGCAATGTCTCTACCTTTTTTTCCATGCCCGCCAATTGTCAAAAACGAACCGGCGTTACCAAGCGGAACACCGCCTTCGACCATGAGTATATATCTACCTTTATACTTTTCGATTGCGTTTTCCAAGTTTTGCTCGGCTTGCCAGCCTGCGGCCGCCATCAATGTTTCATGATACTCCAAAGAGATGTAATCAAAAATCAAACTATCTATAGTAGGGCTTGCGGAGCGTAGCAGAGATTCGCTACAGCCTGTACATTCAGCCATATGCAGCCACACTACCGGCAATCTGTCGGCCACCTTCACAGCCTCTGCCACCAGAGGCGTAAAAGAGGCGGGCAGCGACAACATAGCCGTCATGGCTCCAGCCCATTTCATAAAATCTCTACGAGAGAAGCCACCCTCTTCGATGCTCCGCTCTATAGAGGCATCGTCTCTCAATCTTGGTAGTTTCGAGAGCTGTTTTATTCTCTTTTCGAAGATTTCACGCAATGTTTTATGAGATTTCTCTCTTGCATCGATATCCATTTGTACCCCCTCCTTAAAATTTTCCTTACTTGCGAAAGGTAACAAAAGATAGCTTAATGTCGAATGAATATTCATTCAGTAGCTGAATGTTCATTCGTTTCTTGCCTTGAGGTGGTCATTTTCCCGCACGGGTGGGCACCTCGCCATCGACTCTGCTGCTACCGATTTATCCAACTCTCGAGAGCTATTCTGGGGCAAAAAGAGATATTTCATCGGAAGGCTTTCTAAGCTACCTACACGGCAGTTAACGAGCGTAGCGGAGCACTGCTCCGAAAAACAGTTTTCTAAGCTACCTACACGGCAGTTCCAATCGAGTTCAACGGAGAGACGGTGACGGTGTTTTCTAAGCTACCTACACGGCAGTTCACTATGGGTTCTGACTCTACAGAATTTCACTCTATTTCTAAGCTACCTACACGGCAGTTCACTCTTTTGCCCACTCCGGCCATTCGCCTTCGTATTTCTAAGCTACCTACACGGCAGTTCACCCACCCACCTGCAACAATGTGTCGCCCGTCTGTTTCTAAGCTACCTACACGGCAGTTCACGAATAACAGCGACAGTATTATCAAAATCTGATTTTCTAAGCTACCTACACGGCAGTTCACCGATGTATATTAGGCTCACCGGTATAGATGCTTTTCTAAGCTACCTACACGGCAGTTCACTTTATAACTCAAACAGCGACGGGACGATAAACTTTCTAAGCTACCTACACGGCAGTTCACCTTCCCTAACGATATCTACCTCCTCTGGCTTATTTCTAAGCTACCTACACGGCAGTTCACG
>CAJXJF010000059.1 GCA_913054475.1 uncultured Nitratifractor sp. | reverse complement strand
ACTTCGAATGGGATGAGCTTTGAGTTTTACGATGAGCAGGGCAGAAGCCTCTGCTTCTTTTGGATGGATTTTCGATTTTCGAGGCGACAGTTGCCGATTGAGTGTGCAACTTGTTCTCCTTGCCGAAATCAAAGCCGTTTCAGACTCTTCTTCTTCGAATTATGTCTTGTTTTAATACCTGAATGAAAGTATAGATGTGTTATCTTACTCTTTATGAAAAATCGACATATTTCACAAAATGGGGAGAGGAGATTGTATTTTGAAATGCAGGCAATATAATGTTAAGGTTTTTGAAGTAGGAGTGGAAGAGCCCGAGAGTTTCATAGAGTTCATAGAGGCTAACTATATACTCATAAAAAACCACTTGCTCTCTATCAAGGGCAACAGAAGTGAAAAAGTCATCTCCTATCTCGAAGAGAAAGGATTGAGATATGTATGGAATATGGACCTGCCTCTACCCAAAAGAGGAGTCGAGGAGCTCTCTCTCGTCTCTAGTGCTCTCGAATCGGGAGATGGTGCAAAAGATGAAGCTACAGCCGATGGCACAGAAACTCTTGAACCTCTCAAAATTGTTGCCAAGGCTCTCAGAAGTGGACAGTGTATAGAGCATAACGGCGATGTACTATCTACCGATAGAATAAATAGCGGTGCCAAAATAGCGGCCTTGGGAAGTGTGGTGGCACTCGGTAAGGTGGAGGGAGATATCAGCTCTGCTGGAGAGTGTATTATAATTACGCCTACAAAGAGAGGAAACATACTTTTTCATGGTAGAAAAATAGAGAATGAGAAGCTGATATATCCTTTGAACCTAATCAGATATATCGGTGAGAAGATAGTCATAGAATCTTTGGAAGCGAAACAGACGAAAAGAAAATAAAAAGGAGCTGATTTGAGTAAGGTAATAGCGGTCATAAGCGGAAAAGGGGGTGTAGGAAAGACTACCACTACCGCCAATATCGGTTTGGGTATCGCCATGCAGATGAAGCAGTGTGTAGTGGTCGATTTCGATATAGGACAGAGGAATCTCGATATGATCCTCGGTTTGGAGAATAGAGTCGTTTACGACATGATACAGGTCATGGATGGAGAGGCTACGCTCGAACAGGCACTCATAAGGAGCAAGGCCAACAGAAATCTCTATTTTTTGCCAGCTTCTCAGACCAAAGACAAAAGCGTCCTCGATTCGGAAAAGATATCCAAGATGTTGATGGAGCTTCGAAAAAAATTCGAATATGTCATACTGGATGCACCCGCCGGGATAGAGAGCGGATTCGAGCATACGATAGAGTTTGCCGACGCTGCGATAATTGTTGTCAATCCAGAGGTATCTTCCATTAGGGATTCGGATAGAGCCATAGGTATCCTCGACTCCAAATCGCAAAAGGCCAAAATTGGTCATGAAGTGGAGAAGATGCTCATAATAAACAGGATAGATCCAGAGATGGTACAGAAGGGAGAGATGCTCGAAGCCGATGATATTCTGGAGATATTGGGAGTCGAATTGTTTGGGATGGTACCGGAAGACAAGGGAGTGATCGATGCCTCGAATCAGGGTCAGCCTATAATACTCAACAAAAAATCGGATGCCGGAAAAGCATATAGAAGAATAGCCAAGAGAATATGCGGTATCAAAGTACCGGTCGAACGCCCGAAAGTCAAAAGAAAGGGGTTGGTAGGCAAATTGAAAGGAATATTCTCATAATGTTTTCATGGTTCAAGAAAAAAAAGAGTGCCAAAATAGCGAAAGATAGGTTGCAAATAGCGATAATGTCCGACAGGGCCGCATCGGATTTTCCATTTATGGAAGAGCTCAAAAGAGATATAATAGAGGTTATAAAAAAATATAAGGGTGTATCGAATATTGAGATCAAAAAGGCTTCCGACAAAGATATCGAAGCCATATCCATCGAGGTTGTGCTTGAATAGCTCTTTACCACTCCTCGAGTCTGCGTATATCATCTGCGGAGCGTCTTAGCTCCTCGCTGAGTCTTATCGCGATTGTGTTGAGTATCTCTATCAGTGTCTTGTACTCTCTCCTCTCTTCGAACTTTTTCAACTCTTTGCCTCCTATCTCGGCCAATACACATTTTTCCAACACAAAAGCCGTAGCCGTTCTGGGGCCGGGCTCTATGAAGGAGATTTCACCGAAAAATGTACCAGGACCATATTTCGCCAACCTCTTGTACTCTCTTTTGTTCACATACAATCTAATCTCGATATTTCCTTCAAGTAGCATATATAGCGAATCTCCGTAATCTCCTCTTTCGAAGAGTCTTTCTCCTGCACTCACTTCTCTAACGATGGCCATTGCGCTTATCTCTTCGATCTGTTCGGAAGCCATATCGATACACAGATCGTTTTCGGCTATAGTCTTGGCTTTCGCTCTCTCGCTATTTTTGTATCCATGTTTTTGCAAAAGTCTGTTTTCGGCATATTCGAAAGCGGTGTCGCTATCTGCGAAAACCCTATGATTGAATGTATGTTTGCTGTCTATATGTCGGAAAGCTTTTTTTACTTTTTTGCCAAAACCGAGACCCTTGTGCAGATGGCAAAATAGAAGTTCGCATCCTCTGTTTCGAGCATCTTCCCCTATTTGCAAAAGTACTATCATGGCACTCATATCCACATATCGCACTCTCCTGAAATGAAGTATCAAAATCCTATCCTGACGCAATTGCCCGCCTATTTCCGTCCTGAGTTTGTCCGCCGTGGCAAAAAAGAGATTCCCCTTGAGCTCATACATCACTATATCTTCACCATATTTCTCGAGGCATCTCTCCTCTTCGACAGGACGCTTGGAGATGGAGCGGTGTTCTCTGGCATCTATTCTCCTATGGATAATGGGATTTTTACTCTGCATAGATATGAAAAGGAGTATCGAAAAGAGCACTCCTACTCCAACAGCCACGACAAGATTGACCGATACGATGATTATTATGACACCTATGGCCGTTATGGCATCGAGTCTGGTTCGTTTGTGCCTTGCCCAAGTGAGTATATTGAGGTCTATCATACCCACACCCACCATAGCCACTATACCGGCTAGTACGCTCAAGGGGAGATATCTACCCACTTCTCCCGCAAAGAGCATCAAAGCCATAAAAAAGAGACCCGCCACGACCGGAGCCCATCTGCGCCCCCCTGCCTCTATACAGACCAGTGTGGCACCCTTGGTACCCCATCCTCCGAGCGCTCCCAGAAAACCTATCACGAGCTCGGCGGCACCCTGCGCCACCATCTCCTTGCGGCTGTCGTGCTGTCTTCCCGTTCTGGAATCGGCCACGAGCGATGTGACAAGACAGTCCGTCATTCCCAGAATCGTCAGTGCCAGAGCGGTTAGAACAACAAGTTTGGGAGAGAGGGAAAAGAGCTCTTTTGCAGGAAAGTCGAAATGCATATTGACTATGGATGGAATGGTACCCACCACCCACTTCTCGTTCACTTCGAAAGGGAGATAGCCCAAAGCGCCGTAAAAAAACAGCAGACCCGATACGAATGCTCCTACCGCTGCGGGTATGCGCCTCGCAGTCAGTTTCGGCGTCAGATACATGGCCAGCATCGTAAGAAGTGCTATGATGGATGGAAAGGCACTTTCGAAAGAGTCGGGATAGAGACTACCGTTCCAATCTTTGGCAAGAAGCGTGATTTGGGATTTTACCATCAACACCCCTACTCCTGTCACGAGCCCTGCGACGACCGGATACGGGATATATTTTATGAGCCGGGCACCACCCAACAAGGCGAAGAGTATCTGAAAAATCCCCACAAGCATCAAAATGGCACTCAGATTCAGGAGCATGGCGCCACTGCTCGCCCCCTCGGCACTGAGCGTACTCATAACCCCTACGAGCATCATGGTCATAGGGCCGTTGGGTGCGCTTATCATACCCACCGTCGCACCCACTCCGCCGGATATGAGTAGGAGTATCGTCGCGCCTATCAGACCGGCCAACGCACCGGTAGAGGCATCAAATCCCATTACCGAAAAGAGCACTATGCCCAGCCCCATGGATTGCGGAAGTGCGACAGCAGCCCCCGACAAACCACCTATTATATCACCAATCCCAAAAGCGCTTCTTCTATTTACAGTTTTCATAATATTCAATTATAGTCAATGAAGCTTATTGAACCGCAAAGCTCTTTGCACTATTTCCAATCGAACTCTTTTATTGTATCGTTTCTTCTTTATCTCTATCGTTCTACCTCAAGCTACACAAAAATTTGAACGCCCCCAAGAAGACAGGAGGGTGATATTGTTTCGACTCTTTTGGCACTACTTTTACTATTCTCAGGTCAATTTTTCAAAGAGCTAAATAAATTACGCTTATCTATCAATACTATTAAATATATTTTTATCGATAGATGATAGAATAGCGAATTACGGTCGAAAAGAGACCGCAAATTCCGATACAAGAGTCTCTATGGATACACTCTTTTATATAGGTCTTATCTTGGTGCTGGGCTCATTTATGAAGTGGGTCAGTCATAAATTCAAGATTCTCAATGTAGTGGGCTATATTGTTTTGGGATTTCTTATAGGTCCAGACAACCTCGACATCGTATCCAAAGAGTTCGTGCAAAACAGTCATATCGTCATAGACCTCTCTCTTGCTCTGATATCCGTTCTGGTAGGTGCCAATCTCAGATACAATGTACTCAAGAGTGTATGGAAACAGATAATCGTCATATCTGTGAGTGAAGCGATCTTTACCTTCTTTATGATAGGAAGCGTTTTCTACATGCTTTTCGAATATTTCGAGCTTGGATATGAGATAAACTACAGACTCACTACGGCTCTAATATTCGGTGCGCTGGCATCCGCCACCGCTCCGGCGACGATACTGGCCGTCATCCACGAACTCAAGGCCAAAAGCAGATTCAGCTCCTATCTCCTCGGTGTGGTGGCTACCGACAACGCCATGACACTGATACTCTTCAGTTTCGTGATGATAGTCAGCAAAACCACCGCCGATGTGGACGGGCAGGTGGCGGGAGCGATAGCCGTGATAGCTCCGATGCTGCTCTTTACGGTTCTGCTGGGTATTGCGGGGGCTTTCCTCTCCGAAGGTATAGACAGAGTCTTTAAAAATTACAAAAGTATAAAAACCACCTCGACACTGGGAATGATATTCCTCGTCTATAGCATCTCCCGCAAATACGGACTCGATCCCCTGCTCTCTTCACTCGTCATGGGAGTGGTTATGTCCAATCTATCGAATGAATTCTTTCTCGTCAAGAAGGAGTTCGATCAACACCTCAAAGATATAATTTTTCTACTCTTCTTCACCATATCCGCCATGCACCTGAACATATATGTTCTTCTGAGTATGCCCTTCGTCGTGATAATGTATGTGCTTTTCAGAATAGCCGGGAAAATTCTGGGCGTCTGGTATGGAGGCAAAATATCGGGTGCGGCCATGGAGGTGAGGAGATATCTGGGGCTTGCACTCTTTCCCCAGGCTGGTATAGCCATAGGTCTCGCTCTATCTATACAGGAGAATCCCGATTTCATAGTGATAGCTCCGATTGTACTGAATATCATAATAGCCACCACGATGGTGCATGAACTCATAGGGCCGCTTCTTACGAGATATGTACTGCAAAAAAATATGAGAGATCGTTAGAGGGGAGGGACGAATCCCTCTGCGAAGAGTCGCTCAATCGGTACTTTCCACCACCCGGATAGATTCGATATCGTCGTTTTGTTTGATGCTGTCAAGTACCCTGAAACTCTCTACATCATCCTCTTCGATTGCACCAAATACCGTATGCACTCCATCGAGATGAGGAGTATCGACGAAGGTGATGAAAAACTGACTTCCGCCCGTATCTTTGCCGGCATGCGCCATGGAGAGAGCTCCTCTCTTATGTTTTATTCCGTTGTCGGTTTCACATCTGATGGCCCAGCCCGGACCGCCCGTACCAGCGAGTGCAGGATTGTCTTTGGAGTACGGGCACCCCCCTTGAGCCATAAAGCCCGGTATTACACGGTGAAATTTCAGAGAGTCGTAAAAAGCGCTGTTTGCCAATTCGGCGAAGTTTGCCACCGTATTGGGAGCATCTTTGGGATATAGTTTGATTTTGATGGTGCCGTTGGGAGTCTTCACCAACGCATATTGAAGCTTTTCGAGCTCCTCTTCACTCAGATTGTACTCTTTGAGTTTTTTACCGAACATCGACTGAATCCTTTTTGTGATTTTGGATAGAATTATAACAAAAAAGGGTGAAGCATGGAGCTTTGTATAGCACTGGATATGCCCTCCGCTGCCGAAAACCTGAACTTGGTCGAGAGCCTCGGAGAGTATGACGGATTATGGATGAAGGTGGGCTTTAGAAGCTACATCAGAGATGGCAGATATTTCATAGATACCATCAAAAGCATCAATCCCAATTTCAAAATCTTTCTCGATTTGAAACTCTACGATATTCCCAATACCATGGCGGATGCGGCGATGGAGATAGCGGCACTCGATATAGATATGTTCAATATCCACGCCTCGGCCGGTGCGAAAGCGATGAAAACGCTCATGCAAAGGCTCGAAGGACTCGACGAGAGACCTCTCGTGCTTGCGGTTACGGCGCTCACCTCTTTCGACAACGATGAGTTCGAAGCTATCTACGGTGCGTCCATAGAAGAAAAGGCTGTCGACTTCGCTTCTCTTGCCTATGAGAACGGCCTCGACGGAGTGGTATGCAGTGCCTTCGAGAGCAGAGCGCTCAAAGAGGCTCGCCCGGGCTTTCTCACACTCTCTCCCGGTATCAGACCTTTCGGAGAGGATGCGCAAGACCAGAGTCGTGTAGCGGATTTGAAGATGGCGAAGGAGAGTCTCGTAGATTTCGCCGTCATCGGAAGACCGATATACAAATCCGAAAATCCAGCACGGACAGTGAAGAGAGTATTGCAGAGTATGGAGAGTCTCTAAGGTCTGTGCAGACTCTTGCCGGTTTTGGCCATATCGCTCGCTTTTTCCATCCCCATAACCATGAAGTAGGCTCCCACGGCGAACATCGCCAGAATGATAAGCGGTGCGAATTTCTGAAACATCGATATACTCCTTTCAGATGAAGAGATACGAGCGGCACCCCTGCAGAGGGTCGCTTCCCGTCTCAGGCAATATCTATCTTCTCGACCACATCGAGCCCGAAACCGCTCAGACCCACGAATTGGGCATCCAGATGTGTGGTCAGCAGTCTTATTGAGCTTACACCCAAGTCTTTGAGTATCTGAGCCCCTACACCTATCTCTTTGGCCTGCTCTCTCGAGACGGTTTTACTGTCGAGGAAAACGAGCAGACCTCCGTTTCTGCGCAGAAAATCCATACTCTTCTTCATCGAATTGAATCTCTTTTCATCCAATAGTAGGTCGATATCGCTCCCTATGTTGTGGAAGCGCACATTTTCGGTATCGTGAATTTTGTAGAACTGTATGACGGTATGGACTCGTTCGAGATGATCCCTGTATCTTATCACGGTCACTTTCGTACCGTGGAACTCTCTCTTCTCTTCGGAAATTCTACTCAGCAGCTTTTCATTGGCTAGGCGATACTCCACGATATCGGAGATATAGACTATAGGCATGTCGTGTTCGAGAGAGAAGCTCTCGAGGTCGTCTCGTCTGGCCATCGTACCATCATCCTTGATGATTTCACAAATGACAGCCACGGGAGCGAGCCCCGCGAGACGGCAGATATCCACGGCACCCTCCGTATGTCCGGTACGCACCAGCACCCCTCCATCTCTGGCCACAAGCGGAAAGATATGTCCAGGTTTGACAAAATCGCTCCTGTCGCTTAGAGGTGAAGCGAGCAGAGATATACATTCGCTCCTCTCCGCCGCCGAAATACCGGTTTTCGCCGTAGCTGCATCGATGGAGACCGTAAAAGCGGTCTCGTGCATGGAGTCGTTTCTACTCACCATAGGCAGAAGCTCGAGACGCTCCGCTATCTCGGATGTTATGGGTGTACAGATGAGTCCGCGCGCCTCTTTGGCCATGAAGTTCACCTTCTGCGCTGTGGAGAATGTGGCGGCAAAAACGAGGTCCCCCTCGTTCTCCCTATCCTCATCATCCATCATTATAATCATCTCTCCCTTTTTGATAGCCTCTATCGCTATCCTCACTCTCTCATGACTCTTAGGTGGCATGGGCTTCCTCTTTATAACTTTGGCGAATTATAGCGAATCCCAAGATATGAAAATCGACTTTCCATCGGCATATCTTATGAATAGTCGTACTATTTCACTCTATATTCAAAAGGAATGAAAGCTTTCAAGTTCATAGGGATATAATATTTTCACCCTTTTAAAGGAAGAAGAGATGAATATAATAATAGCGGGAGCAGGACGCGTAGGATACAATCTGGCGCGAACACTCTCCCAGAATCACAGCGTAACCGTAATAGACAGAAATGCCGAAGCTCTCGGCAGACTCTTGGAGAGTATAGACATACTCCCTGTAAACGGGGATATCGAAGACCCCGATACCTACGCAAAGCTCATAGACAAAGAGAGCGACCTCTTCATAGCGGTAACCGATAACGACGAAGCCAATCTCCTATCTACGCTCATAGCAGACGACGCCATCGATTTGAAGCGTAGATTCATAAGGCTCAGAAATCCGCAATTTTCCAAAACGAACATCTCCGTCCGTCTTGGTATAGACGAAGCCTTCTACCCTCTCGAACTGACTTCGCAGACCGTAACGACACTGCTCAAGTATCCCGGGGCCAACAATGTAAAGAGTTTCGAATATACGGACTACAAACTCATCTCTGTACATATCTCCGGCGACGATGCAATAGAGATACCGCAAGGCTCGGATATAGTAATAGTCGGTATAGAGAGACAAAAGAGCTTTCTGCTCCCCGGACCCGAAACTAGGCTGATGAAAAATGACTTGGTATATTTTTTCGGCAATGAAGTGCTGATACGGAACATGTGCAAAGAGATGGAAAACGAATCTCCTCTTCATATAGAGAGATGTATCGTTTTTGGTGCCGAAGATTTGGGTATAAATATCTCCCGCGCTCTTCTCGAACACGGCATAGAGGTAAAGCTGATAGAAAAATCCCTCGAGAGATGCCGAATCGCCGATGAGAGACTCGAAGGAGAAGCCATGACGCTTAGCTGTAAATACGGTACGGCCACACTCTTCGAGGAGGAGGGGCTGGCACATGCGGATATGGCTATAGCCGCGACGGAGGACGACGAATACAATATAGTCAAATGTCTCGAAGCCAAAGAGCACGGTATCGGCAAGGTACTGGCCATAAACAATGAGCTCGAATATTACAATGTTATGCACGCCTTGGGTATCGTGGTGGTCAGAGGCCCCAAGATAAACGCTTTCAACGCCATCGTAGAGAGAATCAACTCAAGCAAAATAGTGACCGAAAGAAAATATTGCGGAGGTAAAGCAGAGATTTACCTCAGAAAGATATTCCGTGGCTCACATCTCGTGGGAAGCAAAATAAAGCCTATGAAAAAACCGGACAGGAGAGTGCTTTACCTTATCAGAGAAGATAGCATTCACCCTTTCGACGAAGTGATGCAAGTGCAGGAAAACGACATCATAGCACTCTTCACGACCCAGGATTTCGCATCCGAAGCGAGAGAGTGGATATATGGACTTTAGAAGTATCTTCAAAATGCTGAGTATGATAGGAGTCACACTGGCTCTCTTCTTCTCGATGGAGTTCTTTTGCGGAATCTACTATGCGGAAAAGTGGGGAAAACTGGCGATTTTCCTTTCACTTTTTCTGCTCCTGAATCTCTGTGTATGGTATATTTTCAGAGAGCACAGGATAAATCTCAAAATCAAAGAGAGCATATTGGCGGTGAATCTGCTCTGGCTTCTGCTCGGTGTCGTCGGAGCGATACCTCTGCTGTTATATACCGATATATCTTTCTCTTCGGCCTTCTTCGAAGCAATAAGCGGATTCACGACGACGGGAGCTACCGTCTATAGCGATATCGAAGCGCTCCCCCATCTCATCTTGCTACACAGAAGCCTCATGCACTGGCTGGGAGGTATGGGTATAGTCGTGCTGGGTGTCGGTCTCCTCTCCATGATAAATCCCACCGGTTCTCTAAGCCTCTTCAAGGCGGAAGCCACGGGTATAACCATGGAGAAACTGACTCCAAAAATCAAGGATACTGCACTTAGTCTGTGGGGTGTATATATGCTCCTCACGCTGCTTGATACGCTCTTTCTGAGATTTTTCGGAATGAGCTGGTTCGATGCGGTCAATCACGCCTTCTCCACCATATCCACGGGAGGTTTTTCGACGAAAAACAGCTCTTTGGGATATTTCGATTCCGACGGTATCATATGGACCACCACCATATTCATGCTTCTGTCGGGTGTGAACTTTCTTGCGCATCTGAAGCTCTTTTTCAGAGATACGGGAGGTTTCAGGAGCGAAGAGTTCAAAATGTATGTGATCATATTTCTATCGATTTCACTCCTGCTTACCTTCTCCCACGACTATATAGACGGAGACAGCTTCTATCACTCTATGAAGCACTCCTGCTTCACCATAGCATCGGTGATGACCACAACCGGCTTTGCGACAGTCGATTACGGCAGGTGGGGGCACGACGCCATAGCCCTAATATTTCTGGCCATGCTCGTAGGCGGTAACGCCGGTTCGACCGCCGGAGGTGTGAAGGTGATAAGATATCTCATCATCTTCAAAACACTCTTTTCCGAACTCAAAAGGATACTCCATCCAAACGCCATGATAAGCGTCTTCATGGATGGAAGGAAGATGAGCGAAAGAGTACTCTCTTCGACTTTCGGCTTTTTCATACTATATATCTTTACGGCGGTTTTGACGGCTCTTTATATCTATGCGAGAGGTTACGACGAGATGACGGCCATCTCTGGGGCCCTAGCACTGGTAGGCAATATAGGTCCCGGCTTCTCACAGGTCGGTCCGGCGGAAAATTTCTCCTTTTTTTCAGATATTGATAAGGTTGTCTTTTCTGCCGTCATGATAATAGGCCGTCTCGAGTGTTATACGGTATTCGTACTGCTCAGCCGCTCTTTTTGGAAAAAATTTTGAAAAATTTGGCATAGAAATGGAAACGGCGCTTCTGGCAATAGGAGTAGGAGTTGGAGCTTTATCGGGTTTTTTCGGTATGGGAGGAGGGACTGTATTGGTGCCGATACTTCTCCTGCTCGGACTGGGGATGAAAGATGCCGTAGGTATTTCGATCATGCAGATGGTATTTAGTTCGATATATGGCTCATATCTAAATACCAAAAAGGGCTCCCTCACACTCGGAGAGGGACTCTATGTGGGATTCGGAGGTTTTACGGGAGGATATCTTAGCGGATATCTCACATCCTCCATCCCGGATCTACTTCTGCAAGTCACATTCATAGCCTTCGTCCTCTTCGCCATCATCAGGATGGCTTTTGCGGGTGTACATGAGGTATATACCGAAGATAAGAGGCTACATCCTCTCGTACTCTTCACGATTGGCGCAGCAATAGGTGTGGTAGCCATAAGTATAGGCATCGGAGGGGCTATCATTCTTATACCCCTCCTCTCCGGCATACTGCACTACCCTGTCAAAAAAGCGGTAAGTGCGGGTCTCTTTTTCGTCGTATTCTCATCCATCGCCGGTTTCACTGGACGACTCGTACACGGAGAGATAGACCTCTACAAGGGGGCGATAATAGGTATCGGCTCGCTCATCGGAGTCTGGATAGGTATCCGGCTCAAAGAGCACATAAGCAATAGGCATCACAAAACTTTCATAATAGTGATGTACAGTATTATATTGCTCATCATGCTCTACAAGCTTCTAAGCCGACAATAGAGCTTGAAACTCCACTAATGTACACCAAAAGGGCTTGATTTTTTCCGTTCTATATATAGGTTCATGCAGTTCCTCGATAGATGGATTTCTACTTTCCAAAGCGATAGTCAACTTCTATGGACTCTGACACAATTCCGCGACTAAAGTCGC
>CAJXJF010000058.1 GCA_913054475.1 uncultured Nitratifractor sp. | reverse complement strand
TTTGTTCAGGAGCAATATCAATATTTATCTGATTTGTTATACCTATAGATTGAAACCAATCTAACAAATGAAAAAATCTTTGTAGTTCAACTCTTTTTTTGTTTTTATCATCTAAAAGGTTAGCAAGAGCTTTTGCTAAACCACCTCCATATATTCCGAGAGGTTCTTGAAAACTATTGTCGGTTGCTACACCTCTTAGGATTGGAGTAGAGGGTGAAAAAATTGAAAAGTTTGCTATTTTATTAATTAAATTATTATGCTCGCCTTCATAATTTTGTAAAACACTTAATATACTTTTATTTTTTGATAATTTTTGAATAGATTGATCAAATAAACTTGAACCTGCATCCGATCTGCCAGCAATTTTTCTATTTTCTTTTGATACTCTTTCAGAGAAATAAGAAAAAGTTTTTTCATTTGTGTGTAATTTAAGATTATAGGTATAATTATCAATTTTAATAGCCAATTCAAAATGTTTTTTTCGAGGAATATTTCTAAAGGAACTTCTAAATATTTCTGGAGATGAAAGTCTTGCACCTTTAGAAGAAAGTTTTTTATAATCAACGCCACCTTCTGCTGAAGCCGATAACATTGCCAAAGCTTCTAAAAAATTACTTTTTCCTGCACCATTTGTTCCTATAAAAACATTTAATTGAGCCAAGTCCAAAGTTTGTTCTTTAATAGACTTAAAGCCCTTAATTTCTACTTCTTTAATAATTTTCATTTGACTGTCTTTCTAAAATTATTTATTTTAAATATTATGATAGCAAATATTGTACCAAAATATTTTTATACAACTATTTATTGTATGAACACTTTCACAACTATGCCCCGATATCTTCCAATAGTATGTACAAAATGTACTGCTCATTGCAAAAATATGTCAAAATGACATATTTCCAAGCCTTTTTCGCCATATCCTGCGAAAATCCACCTATCTGTTTGTCACACTATCGGATTCAGAGAAAATATCCATACTTTTTGTCAGGATATCACCTCATAAATCAATTAGTATAACATAAAGTAGCCTATGAGGAGAAAACCATGTAGAACTGCCCCAGAAGAGGGCGTCTCCCCTTCTATGCAAAATCAAGCGTTCAGCACTCTGCTGTTTCTCTACAGGGAAGTTCCGAACATATCTCTTCAAATTGAAGTACGGATGTCTCGTTCCCACCATCCTCGGTGAAAACGAGAGTATAAACTACCAAAACAGACCTTGACGATAGTCAACCTCTATAGACTCCAACGCCTAATCTGCGACTGAAGTCGCCGATGAAGCCCTGCGTGCAGTGTCACTTTCTGATAGAATTGCCATCGATGAAAGCGATGGAATCTCTCCCAGATGGTTTTTGCTGATCTTCACCATTCGATAGTCGAGAAGGGCATGAAACGCCTCGAACAGCGTACGCAGCTCTCTTCTTCTTTGACTAAAGATTGGGAAGTACCATAGCATATTCTTTTGTGTGGCTTGGGGTTGAACTATCCTGATATCCGATATCGAAAGCCCCGTTTTCTGATATTTTGGATAAAATGAAAGGAGTTTTTTGTTTGTAAATCAAGAAAGGTATATAGATGACATTCAATAGTTTCGATTTTCATCGAGATATAGAAAAAGGGATACGAATAGCGGGTTTCAAAGAGCCAAGCCCGATACAGCAGGAGGCAATACCGATTATTCAGGATGGATACGACCTGATAGGACAGGCGCATACCGGTACGGGAAAGACTGCTGCTTTCGGTCTGCCTATACTCGACAAAATAGCAAAAGGAGAGATAGAGAGGGCTTTGGTGATAACTCCCACGAGAGAACTCGCGACGCAGGTGAGTGACGAACTCTACCATCTGGGGCGTTTCGCGGGTATCAGAACTCTCTCGGTGTATGGGGGAGTAGGCTATGGTCGCCAGATTGCCCTGATACACAAGGGAGTACAGATTGTCGTGGCCACACCCGGCAGACTTAAAGACCTCTATCAGAAAGGGAAGATAGATGTATTCAATCCAGAAATGGTGGTACTCGACGAAGCCGACGAGATGCTCGATATGGGATTTCTCGACGATGTGAGAGAGATTTTCGAATATATACCCCAAAACCGTCAGACTCTGCTCTTTTCGGCGACCATACCCGAACCGATAAAGGATTTGGCCGATACACTGCTCTACAAACCAGAATTCATATCCGTTGTGGGTGAGGAGACGACCAAGAATATCGATATAGACCAGCTCTACTATGTAATCAACGAAAACCAGAGAGACGAGGCGATAGTGAGACTCCTCGAGAGCGAAGAGTACGACAAGGCTCTGATATTTTGCAGGATGAAGAGAGAGGTGGATAGACTCAGCGAACACCTCGAGGCTCTCGGTTTCAATGCCGCTGGACTGCATGGTGATATCGACCAGATGGAGAGAGATTCCATAGTCAAGTCCTACCGTAGAGGGGAGATTAGAATATTGATAGCTACGGATGTGGCCGCACGCGGGCTCGATATCAAAAATGTCACCCATGTTTTCAACTACCACATACCCTTCGATCCTCAAAGCTATGTGCACAGAATAGGGCGTACCGGGAGAGCGGGAAAGAGCGGAAGGGCCATCACGCTCGTGACGACGGAAGAGTTCAGGGAGCTTCAGCGTATCCGCAAGGAGGTTGGAGCCGATATGCAACTGGCCACTCTGAGGGTGGAGGGCACCATAGACCCGGGCAGTATCAAACGGATAGCCGAAAAGCTCGAGATAACCGAAATACATCCAGATGTAGAGAGGGTACTTGCGGAACTTAGTGAGATGGATCAGGCGATATTCATAAAAAAGGCCATCTCCTACATCATAGGACAGGAGGAGTTTTCGGGTATGGCTCGTATAGGTTACGATGAAGAGGAGCTAAAAACGATGCTCGACGAATACGAGAGAGAGCAGAGCAGGAATAGAAGCTCTAAAAAGAGGAAGAGGAGGCGCTGAAGATGTTTTCAAATAGCAAGAGGATGGCCTCTTGTCCAAAAGCGAGAGGGAGGGATGTATGGAAGTGAATCTGGTGGTGGAGGCTTTCAAATTCATGATACTCGGTATGCTTGCGGTCTTCGCCTTCCTCTATCTGCTCGTACTGGCCATGAAGGTCGAGGCGAAGGTGATAGAGAGATATTTTTCCGATAAAAAATCCTCTTTTGCAGCCGAAGAGAGTGAGGACGAGGAAGAGGAGAGAAGACGAGTCGCGGCGATAATAGCGGCGGTAATCGAGTATAGAAAGAGTTGAAAAAAGTGGAAAGGTTGTCATAGATAATGGGAAAGAAATATATAGATGTAATGGATACCAGCTTCAGGGACGGATTTCAGTCCGTATTCGGCGGACGAGTCAAAATGGAAGATTTTTTTCCTGCCGTGGAGGCTGCGGTAGATGCAGGAATCACACATTTCGAATTCGGAGGAGGGGCCCGTTTCCAGAGTCTCTATTTCTATCTTCGTGAAGATGCCTTCGAGATGATGGATCGTTTCCGTGAGATTGTGGGACCCAATATAAATCTTCAGATACTCTCCAGAGGTATAAATACCGTCATGCTCGATACCGGAAGTAGAGAGATGATAGATCTCTTCGCGAAACTCTTCGCCAGACACGGTACCACGACGGTGAGAAATTTCGACGCACTCAACGATGTACGCAATCTCTCATACAGCGGTTCGTGTGTGAAGAAATACGGTATGAACCATGAGGTCGTCATCACGATGATGGACCTCCCGCCCGGTTGCAGGGGGGCTCACGATACGGAGTTCTACGAAAAGGTACTCAGAGAGATACTCGAGAGCGGTATAGAGTTCGACAGTCTGGCCTTCAAAGATGCCAGCGGTACCTCCAATCCGAACAAAGTTTTCGAAACTCTGAGAATGGCGCGCAGACTTTTGGGGGTCAACGCCCATATAAGATTGCATACGCATGAGACTGCCGGAGTGAGCGTAGCGTGTTATCTCGCGGCACTCGAAGGGGGCGCCAACGGAATAGATTTGGCCGTTTCCCCCGTGAGTGGAGGTACCTCCCAGCCCGATATTCTGACTATGATGCATGCGGTAAAGGGTACGGAGTACGATCTGGGAGGTCTCGAGCTCGACAAAATCAGGAAATATTCCGACAGATTCAAAGAGTGCCTCTCGGACTATTTTCTCCCTCCGGAGGCTACGCAGGTCAACCCGGTGATACCTTTCGCTCCCATGCCCGGCGGTGCTCTTACAGCCAATACGCAGATGATGAGAGACGAAGGTACGCTGCATAAATTCGACGAGGTGATAAACGCCATGACGGAAGTGGTCGAGAAGGGAGGATACGGCACATCTGTAACTCCCGTGAGCCAGTTCTACTGGCAGCAGGCCTATGCGAATGTCGTTTTCGGTCCGTGGAAGCAGATTTCTCCTGGTTACGGAAGAATGGTGCTGGGGTATTTCGGGCGCACACCCGTAGAGCCCGATCCGGAAATCGTACGACTCGCATCTTCCAAACTCGCTCTAAAGCCGACGAAAGAGAATCCGGTCGATATAGCGGACAGGGAGGAGAAGAAGAGCGTTGCCTACTGGAAGGCGATACTCGAAAAGGAGGGAATCGAAAGTACGGAAGAGAATATCTTCATAGCGGCATCGTGCGACAGAAAGGGTATAGCCTTTCTCAAGGGTGAATCACCCCTGATGCTGAGAAAAAAGAGTGCAGAAACTGAAGTAAAGGAGGAGAAGAGAGTGGCAGGAACATATACCGTAGTGGTCGATGGGAAAAAGTATAGTGTGCAGGTAGCCCCGGGAGATGCACAGATAGAGGTGAAGGAGATTTCCAGAGGCAAAAAGGCACAGGAGAGTAGCGCAAAGAGCCCCGATATGACGAAGAGTACCTCCCCCTCTGGTGGGAAAGGGAGCATAGAGATCAAGGCACAGACACCCGGAAGTGTCTGGAAGATTCTCAAAAACATAGGTGAACATGTGGAGGAGGGAGAGGCGATAATGGTTCTGGAGGCGATGAAGATGGAGATAGAGGTGAGCGCTCCTATGCAGGGAAATATCGCCACCCTCGAGGTATCTGTCGGAGATAAGGTAAAAGATGGACAGCTGCTGGCGACTCTGGAGTAGATTATGAAGAGATTGCTGCTCATATTTTTTTTGACCTTTTCGGCCTTGTCGAATCTATATGCGGGAGGGGGTGAAGAGATTTCCGCAAGGGTGAGCGACAAAGAGCTTATACACACTGTGGAGTACAAGCCCAAAACGCTGAGCGTCATGTTGTCGGATTTTTTCGAAACCACCGGTATATATGCCATGCTCGAGCCCAAAGAGGGTTTGAAGAATGGTGATGGAGAGCAGATGAGCCGATTCTCCCAGAGTATAGGGCGAATAATCATGTTCGTAGTGGTTTTTATTCTCTTCTATCTGGCGATAGTCAAAGAGTTCGAGCCTCTCTTGCTCCTTCCTATAGCTTTCGGAGGGTTGCTTGCCAATATTCCGGTGGCCAATATGACGGCGCCGGACGGTTTTCTGGGAATTATCTACAATATGGGAATCGCGAACGAGTTTTTCCCTCTGCTCATCTTCATGGGAGTGGGGGCGATGACCGATTTCGGACCTCTTCTCTCCAATCCCAAGACAGCCATGCTCGGAGGGGCTGCGCAGTTTGGCATATTCGGCTCACTGCTTGGGGCGGCCGCACTCTCACAATATACCCCTCTGGCCGATTTCACGATGAAACAGTGTGCCTCTATCAGCATAATAGGAGGAGCGGATGGACCGACATCGATATTCATAGCCTCGGCCCTCTCTCCCGAACTGCTTGGGGCTATAGCGGTGGCGGCATACTCCTATATGGCCCTCGTACCGGTGATACAGCCACCGATAATGAAGTTTCTCACTACCGAGAGTGAAAGGCGTATAGTCATGCCCAGACCCCGCAGCGTTTCCAGGCGGGAGAAGCTGATTTTCCCCATTATCATAGTGATGATGTCGGCGCTGATACTTCCCAAATCGGCTCCCCTGATAGGGGCCTTCGCATTCGGTAATTTCGCCAAGGAGTCTGGTGTGGTCGAGAGACTCTCGACACAGATGCAGAACTCTCTCATCAATATCGTCACCATATTCCTAGGGCTTGGTGTGGGCTCGAAGCTTCAGGCCGATAAATTTCTGGTGCTCGATACACTTGGAATTCTCGTTATCGGACTGTTTGCTTTTGCAGCCGGTACCGCTTCTGGTATAATAATGGCGAAAATTATGAATCGCTTCAGCGACGAGCCGATAAATCCGCTCATCGGTGCGGCGGGAGTTTCGGCGGTACCTATGGCTGCAAGAGTGGTAAACAGAGTCGGGGCGGAGGCGCGTCCTGGGAATGTTTTGCTCATGCATGCGATGGGTCCCAATGTCGCTGGAGTGATCGGCTCGGCTGTGGCAGCCGGTGTGCTGCTTTCGATTTTCAAATAAAGTGAGGAAAAAATGAGTAAACAAGCCAGGGGTCTGGATAAACTTGGAATCAAAAATATAGGCAATGTCATCTACAATCCCGATTACGAGACTCTCTTCCAAGACGAAAAGAAAAAAGGTGAATGCAGATTTAGCGACAACGGTACGGCTATGGTGGATACCGGTATATTTACCGGTCGCAGTCCCAAAGACAAATATTTTGTGGATCAGGAGCCCTCAAACGCCAATATAGCTTGGGGTTCGATAAATCAGCCGGTCACTTCGGAAATTTATAAAGAGTTGCTCGATTTGACTCTCGAGCAACTCTCCGGCAAAGAACTCTATATCGTCGATGCCTTCGCCGGTGCGAGTCCTGATAGTAGAAAGGCTATCAGATTCGTTACGGAGATAGCCTGGCAGGCCCACTTTATCGAGAATATGTTTATCATGCCGAGCGATGAAGAGCTCGAAAACTTCGAACCGGATTTCACCCTCTACAATGCCTGTAAAACTACCAACGAGAGATTCAAGGAGCACGGACTCAATTCCGAGGTATATGTCGTATTCAACATAGAGGAGAATACGGCGATAATCGGCGGCACATGGTATGGGGGAGAGATAAAGAAGGGTATCTTTACCATGATGAACTACTGGCTGCCGCTCGAAGGCAAACTCTCGATGCACTGTTCCGCCAACATCGGAGAGGAGGATGATGTATGTCTCTTCTTCGGTCTTAGCGGTACGGGCAAGACGACCCTCTCCACCGACCCCAAAAGGAGACTGATAGGGGATGACGAGCATGGATGGGACGACGAGGGCGTATTCAACTTCGAGGGGGGATGCTACGCGAAGGTAATCAACCTCAATCCCGAAAGCGAGCCCGAAATATACGGCGCGATAAAGCCGGGAGCACTGCTCGAAAATGTCGTGGCGGATGAAGAGGGTAGAGTGGACTACAGCGATTCGAGCAAGACCGAGAATACTAGGGTAAGCTATCCTATAGAGCATATAGAGAATCACGAGTGTACCCTGATGGGCGGGCATCCGAAAAATATCATTTTCCTCACTGCCGATGCTTTCGGTGTGCTTCCTCCTGTCAGTAAACTCAGCAAAGAGCAGGCCATGTACTATTTCCTGAGCGGATATACCGCCAAAGTCGCAGGTACCGAAAGAGGTATCACCGAGCCTGTGGCGACCTTCAGTGCATGTTTCGGCGAAGCCTTCCTGCCTCTGCATCCGACTGTCTATGCCGACCTTCTTGGTAAAAAGATAGATGAGCATGGAGTCAATGTCTATCTGGTCAATACCGGTTGGACGGGAGGCCCGTATGGAGTGGGCAAGAGAATGAGTATCAAGGATACCAGAGCCTGCATAAACGGCATACTCAACGGTTCGATAAACGATGCCGAATTCGAAACTCTGCCTGTCTTCGATCTGCAGATTCCCAAAAGTCTCGATGGCGTGACCGACAACAATGTGCTCAATCCCAGAAACACATGGGAGAACAAAGATGATTATGATGAGACTCTCAGAAGACTCGCGGCCATGTTCATGGAGAATTTCGAAAGATACAACGACAGAGGAAGTGAATTCGACTTCTCTTCCGCAGGTCCCAGACTCTGATAATAGAGGAGGGGAGATACTTTTCCCTCCTAAGGGCATTTTTTCCTCACGATGGCTTAGAGGAGTGGAGAGTGGCTATATATAGATTCTTAGTCAATGGCAAAGTGCAGGGCGTGTTCTACAGAAAACATACGGCACAAGTAATGAATGAACTCGGAGTGAAGGGTTATGTCAAAAATCTTCCTGACGGCAGAGTGGAGGTCGTTGTGCAGGTAGAAGATGTCGAAGTCGAAAAGAGAGTTCTTGAGGAGCTTGAAAGAGGCTCTGCGCGAAGTAGAGTGCTTACGATTGAGAAGGAGATAATAGAGAATGCGACGGAGAGTTTTTCGGATTTCTCAATAAGATATTGAGTAAAAGAGAAGGTGGAGTGTATTCTTCTGACACTCTCGGGACGATTTCATCCCATCCGCTTCGTTGGCTATTCTATTCAAGGGAGGTAGCTTCCAGTTTTCTTTTATATTTCCTTAAAAGCTTCTGAGCCCTTCTATGGAAAAAAAGACTTTACATCACACTAATGACATAAACGCTACAATCATCCATCAATCAGGCTTGCTAGGAAGGATTTTAGGTGTTTAGATATATTTTTTCGATGAAAGCCGCTGTCGCGGTTATGATGATATTTGCCGTCGCCATAGCTGCGGCCACCTTTATAGAGAACGACTACGGTACCCAGACTGCCAGAGCCCTCGTTTACAATGCCGGCTGGTTCGAGCTGCTTCTCTTCTATTTCACCGCCATAGTTATCTACAATATCTTCAAATTCAAAATGTACAAGAGAGAGAAATGGGGACAGCTCGTACTGCACGCCGCCTTCGTACTGATTGCGCTTGGAGCCATGCTCACAAGATATGTGGGTTATGAGGGGATTTTGCATCTGAGAGAAGGGCAGAGCAGTGATACGATGGTGAGCGATGTAATGGTTCTCTCCGTCGCTCTCAAAGATGGCAACGATTCTATTCTTTACGAAATCCCGCTCTATCTCTCCTCGATGAACCGAAACCGCTTCGATAGAACTTTCGAAATAGACGGCAAAAGCGTGGAAGTTAAACTCGACGGATATCTGCCGGCTGCGAAAAAGGTGATTCGAAACGGTGTGAGTGATGGAAAGGATATAGTGGAGATTGAATTTTCCAACGGTGGAATGGGAGAGAATATATTCATATCCAGGGGTGAGAGTATCGATTTGGGCGATTTTATCCTCTCTTTCGATGGCATACGCTCAGCCGACAAGTCTATACTCTACCTGAGTGAAAAGGGTGGAGAGCTATATATGCAGAGCCCCTTCGAGATGGATAGTTTCGATATGAAGAGCAAGGAGAGTGCGAAGCTTCCTGCGGGAAGCCATAGATTGGACAGAGGCAGACTCTATCGCTTCGCCAACGACTCCTTGGTCTTTCGCGATTTCAAAAAAAGGGCCCGCGTTGCTTACGAATCTACATCGCTCAAACCCGGCGGTATGAATCCCCAGATGATTACTCTGAATGTAAAATATGCAAAGGAGAGTCGAAAGGTGCGACTGATGGGGCGTAAAGGTGTGCTGGGTGAGCCATCGTATCTCGATTTCGGAGATTTGAAGATGAGACTGAGTTACGGGGCAAAAGTGATAAGGCTCCCTTTCACTATAAAACTCGACAGATTCGAGCTGGAGAGATATCCCGGCTCGATGAGCCCATCGTCATACTCCAGCTATGTCACAGTCCTGGACAGGGAGAGAAACGGGACAATGCCGTATCACATCTATATGAACCATGTACTCGACTATAGAGGATACAGATTTTTCCAGTCGTCTTTCGACCAGGATGAAAAGGGCTCCGTACTCTCCGTAAATCACGACCCCGGTACACTGCCGACCTATATCGGATATCTGCTGCTCGTCATAGGATTCATATGGAGTTTCATCACTCCCAAGGGGCGTTTCCGATATCTGAAGAAGAGACTTGGCAAACTGCAAAAGCGTACAGCCGCCCTTCTTCTCTTCGCCGCACTCTTCTCGACACAGGGATATCTTCATGCGGCAGTGCCGGGAGATGGTATCGGTGCCGCCGAGAGGAAGACGATTCTATCCTACGACAGGACTCACGCCCTGAATTTCGGCAAGCTGGTGGTACAAAACAGCTCCGGTAGGATGGAACCTCTGGATACTCTGGCTCATCAGATTCTCTCCAAAATCAGTCGCAGAAGTACGCTTCTGGGGATGAATGCCGATCAGGTTCTTCTGGGTATGCTGACACATCCCGAGATATATCAGAAGATGAAGATGATAAAGATATCACACCCTCTGCTCGCCAAAAAGCTCGGTCTGCCAAAAGATGAAAAGTACGCTTCGTACGACGACTTTTTCGACTCTAAAACGGGTGGATACAAGCTCAGCGACGATATCAGGAGAGCGACCCGAAAAAAGAGTTCGCAAAGGGATATGTACGACAAAGAGCTCATCAAGGCGGACGAGAGGGTCAATGTGGCCTATATGACCTTCAACGGAACACTGCTTAGAATTTTCCCAAAACCGAAAGACAAAGCCAACAGATGGTATGCCCCGATAGATGCCATGAAGCATTTCTCGGCACGAGAGGGAGAGATGATAAAGCTTATCGTAGCCAACTATTTCCAAAATGTCGAGCAGGGACTCGAAAGCGGAAAATGGGAAAAGGCCGATAGCGCACTCGATGTGATTCGCAAATATCAATACTTCTACGGAAATTCGGTAATACCGTCCAAGAAGAGAATAGAGATGGAGATAGAGTACAATCGTCTCAATATATTCGACCGGCTCGTACTGGTCTATATCTTCGTGGGTCTGATACTGCTCATACTCTCCTTCGTCAATATCGTAAAACCCTCTTTCTCGCTGAAGTGGCCTGTACGCATCTCTCTCGGAATACTGGCTCTGGCATTTGCGGCACAGACGGTGGGCTTGGCGATAAGATGGTATATAGCCGACCATGCCCCATGGAGCAACGCCTACGAATCCATCATATATATCTCATGGGCTACGGTACTTGCCGGATTCGTCTTCGCCAAGCGCTCCCCAATCACACTCGCTGCCACCTCCATTCTGGCGGGAATCTTTCTCTTTGTCGCATATCTCAACTGGCTCGACCCCCAGATTACCAACCTCGTACCCGTACTCAAATCCTACTGGCTGATGATTCATGTAGCCGTCATCACCGCCAGTTACGGATTCCTCGGCCTAGGTGCCCTTTTGGGTATCTTCACACTCTTTCTTTTTGTACTGCGAGGCAGGGAGGGGCATGCAAACATGGATAGGGCGATAAAGGAGCTGACGATAATCAACGAAATGGCTCTGCTCATCGGTCTGGGGCTTGTTACGGTAGGCAACTTTCTCGGTGGAGTCTGGGCGAACGAATCCTGGGGTAGATATTGGGGCTGGGATCCCAAGGAGACTTGGGCGGCTGTGACGATTCTGGTCTATGCCGCTGTGGTACATATGCGTTTCATTCCATCTCTCAAAGGTATCTACGCTTTCAATGTGGCTTCCGTCCTTGCATACAGCTCGGTCATCATGACATATTTCGGAGTCAACTACTATCTAAGTGGTTTGCACTCATACGCAGCCGGCGACCCCGTACCTATCCCCGTATGGGTATGGCCTGCAACAGCTTCGATTTTCATACTTATCTTTCTGGCTTACAAGAATAGGAGAATACGATGAGCTTGCCGAGCTCACCTACTCAAGTGAGAGGTTCTACCAAGGTGCCTTAGCTATTTGATATTTTTCGACGAGTTCAAAGTCGCCTACCTCTTGCTTCGCTATTTCGCATATAGGGTCTTGCCGGCGACTGAAGAGTTGCAATCGTCTCGGGGCCGCGACTTTAGTCGCGGAATTCTTCTCGTCGCAATCTATCGATATCCAACATCTACGGCAAAAGCCTTTACAAAGAGAGCAAATATTAATTTCAACTTCTAAACTATACTTCAGAAAGATTCTCCA
>CAJXJF010000057.1 GCA_913054475.1 uncultured Nitratifractor sp. | reverse complement strand
GGGGCGGCGACTTTAGTCGCCGGTAGAATCTCCCGACTTCCACCACATTTTCAAAAAGAGAAGAGGTGGTAACGATACGACGGGCTCTTCTTTCGCGGAAGAGTTCGAACTTTGCAGACAACATTGTACGACCCGAAGGCTCCCGTCATACCTTTGTGCGGCAATCTCTCGATAAAGCACCGTCGCCGGCAGCTTCTCGGGCGGTGCCACTTCGATGCGCTCTTTGAGATAGGGTTTGAATGCGTCCACCTCTTTGTTGCTATGGCGAAGTCATTCTACCGATATCTCTATTGCTCCGGGTGGTACATTTTAGTGTGGCGTTTGAAACTCATAGATGCGAAGATCTATGAGATCTATTATCTTGCGCAGCAGTAGAGCGTTGAGCATGTGGTGGATAGCACGCCTGACCAGAGAGACAAGTACCCTGCGGCAGGGTAGCAGAAATGTTTATTTTTGAGTTGAAGGGTAGATGCCGTATTGAGGGTTAGGCGGGTGGTGTTATGATGAATAAGCTTTTGTTCACTGATATATGTTATATTTATCCTATATAAATAAAAGGGAGGCGGTGATGAGTGGTTTTTTTAAACATTTTATTAGAGGAATGAAAAACAGCATCATTGTCGATGTCCCAGATTTTGAAACAAACAATCAGTATATTGATATGATAAACATTGGAAATGATTTGCGCACATCAATGGGAAGGCTGTCAAATGGAGAATCAAGCGGTGAAACCACAAAAGACCGAAGAAATAAAAGTTTCAGACAAAAAAGAAAAGCCACAGCTAAGCGTTTCCAGTAGCTATGTACAAATAAGGCAAGCGCCATTACCCGCCCCTGAAGAGTTAGAAGCCTACAAGGCCATAGAAGAAACTCTTCCAGATAGAATTGTATCTATGGCAGAGAGAGAACAAAGTTTTAGACATCGATCGACCTACCTTGGTCAGGGAAGTTTTATTATGCTGGTAGGTATTGGATATGGACTTGCAGCCTTCTCTGGAATTATGGGAGCAGAATTGACGGGAATTGCTATCGCCGCGGGTGTTAGTTATATTGTCTATGTCTTTAAAACAAAAAAACCTGAGCCTCCAAAAGTTACACAAAACCACAATGGTGGCGGCAGGGTCACTACTGAGTAAATTTACAAATTGAACATTGGAGATTATAGCTGTAATGCCTCCTCCAATTTACACAGCAACGCTCCAATCTAAACACTTATAGAGCTTTTCTACAGCTCAGAGCATAGCCTCTACCCTCTGCATGGCGAAAGCCATCGCTATGCGCTCCTGTTCGAGGCGCATTGCGCGATAGGCTCCGAAGCGCAGTTCGTCGTATAGCGCCGCCTCTTCGGGTGTGAGGTTGGGCAAGTCGGCCTCTGTCGGGGAGGGCTCCTCTACACAGAGTTGCGCGAAGCGATTCATCGTGGCTCTATCCATCAGAAAAGAGCGCACTCTTTTATGTGCGCTGCGAACGCTCGAGAGGATGGCGAAACCGTGGGTATCGATATCTCCCCAGTAGTAGAGCTCTTCGGCGAACGACAAATCGAGCTCTGCGAGCTGTCCGGCCTTGAAGCCGCCTCCGTAGATTGCAAGTGCGGAGGGTAGAGAGGCAAAGGCCAGGAAGGTGGTGAGATTCTCTATGATAAAGATGCGTCTGGCCCGCAAATTCAGGCTGTTGAACGCTTCGCAGGCTATCTCCATATCTTCGACTCCGCAGACTCTCGCCTCTAGGTCGAGGGTGCGGAAGCGTACACGATTGGAGGGGTATCTCAATCCGTACTTCCTCTCGAAGCCGTAGTTCGAAAACCTCGTAATGGAAGCATCGTACGACTCCGGCTCAAGCAGCTCCTGCAGGAGCGTATCGAGTATCTTTTTGTGCGACTGTATGAATTTGCTGTCGATACCCTCTATGGGAAGTTCCCGTAGATAGATACCGGGCTTTGGATTTTCGAGAAAAAAGCGCACTACCGATAGAATAGACCTCCAGTGCTCCAGATTTTTCAGCAGAATCTGCGGCTTTTGTCGCAAAAACTCTCCGAGTCCGAGCTTTCGCGCCTCTTCGAAGCCCTGCTCAAAGAGCCGATACTCCTCCTCTTTGCCGAGAAATCGCAAAAACTCATCCTGCGTCTCGAAACTCAGTGCCGCCGGCAATCGCTGTCTTCCGATAGTTTTGTACTCGAGAGTGCGATACTCGATATACCCGCCCGTACCCGACCTGCGCAATGTCGCCATCTGCTCCCGCACCTCTTCGATAGAGGCGACCAGCGCCCTTTCGTTCGGCTTTTTGAAGGGATAGCGCAGAGGAAAAATCTCTCTGCCGTTTAGAATGTCGGCATGGAATCTCCCGCTCTCATAGTAGAGTAGCGCCTTTTTGCGAAGAGGTTCTATACGAAACATCATCTACCCTCTTCGTTTTGCATATCGGCTTTTTCTCTCCTGTAGCTCTCTATATCCAGGCTCAAGATTTGAGAATTGTTCCCATCTTTGTTGTGGACGAAGTGGATAGAGCTCACATAGGGTTCTATCACATGTATCTTCTGCTTCGGCGTGACCACCAGCAGCTGAAGATCGAGCTTTTTGAAGAGCTCCAGGGCGTAGCGGGCGCTCGTGTCGCTACCCCTGCCGAAGGCTTCGTCTATCATCGCGAAGCGGAAGGTACGGCTCTTGATGCTGCCCCCTATAAGACCGAACTGATATGCAAGCGCCGAGGCGAGAACGGTATAGGCAAGTTTCTCCTTCTGTCCACCACTTTTACCGGCACTGTCGGCGTAGTACTCTCTGGGGCTTTTGTCGTTTATATAGCGCTCCACCGCACCGAATGTGTACCAGTTGCGTACATCTATCACCTTTTTGCGCCATTTGGCGTCGATATCGGCGAAGCCTCTGCGTCCGGCGAAACGCTCGATGAGCCCTTTGATCATCTCGAACTTCTCTTCGCTGAAGCCGCTCTCGTCTTCGCTGTCGGTGGCGCCGGTGGTCATCATCTTCAGCTCCGAACGGAAGGCGGCTATCTCGGTATCGCGGTTTGGCTCGGCGCGCAGTTGGATATAGGTGTCGGGGCTATACTCTATCCGCTCGAGCGCACCGTTTATCATATCGATCTTTTGGCTAATCTCCCGCCGCGCCATATCGAGCTCGGCGCTCAGACGAAGCACCTGCGTGATGGTCCCCTCTTTGAAGAGCGCTTTGAACTTCTTCTCGAATTTCGGCAGATTGTCACTGCGCAGACGCTCGTAACGCGCCCTGTAGGCCGAAGCGGCTTCGATGGAGTAGTCGAGCTCTCCGGCCTGATGCGGAAAGCGTACGAGGTAGTCTTTCATAGCCCCTTCGATCTTCGAACGCAAATCGCGTAAGCGATCCTTCAGCGTTTCGATCCGCTTTTTGAGCAGCTCATGCGCTCTTCGTTCGTTGGCATTGATATTGGAGAGATTGAGCCCGCCAAAGCCCTCCTCCTCCACAAAAGCTTCGATCCTCTCCGACTCCGCCTCGAGCTCCTCTTCAAACCTCTCATACTGCAAGGCGGCGGCATCCCTCCGCTCCTGCAGCTGTCCAATCTTCAGCTCCAGAGCTCCGAACCGCTGTTGCAGATCGCTCTGCTCCTTCTGCTTCATCCTGCGTGCCGCCACCGTCTCCTCCAGCTGGGCTTCGAGTGTGCGGAGCATATCGCTGCTTTCGCGCAATCTCTTCGACTCCTCTTTGAGCTCTTCGATACGACGAGAGGGGGTATAGAAGTCGATCGTCTCGAAATCTTCGTAGTAGAGCAGGTCGCGCAGGGTATCGCGCCTGAGTCGAAGAGTTTCGAGCTCCCCTTCGGCCGTCTCGATTCTCTCTCGTAGAAAGTCCATCTTCTCTCTTTTGCGTTTCAGATCCGCTTCGAGCTTTGCGATCTTTTCGCGATTCTCCCAGCCCAGCACCCAGCGGCGTTCGTCATCCACGGCGAAGCGGTCATCCTTCTCGTGGCGGCTGCCGCTCTGTCGTAGCTGACCCGCTGCCGTCAGGGCCTTTTTGTGGCGTCTGAAGCAGTTCAGATCCTCGCAGAGACGGTAGTCGAAGTCATGGAAGAGGCGGTGGCGCAGATAGTCGTAGAAGGGAGTGTCGGCTTTTACCTCCATCTGGCTGTAGAGCATCGCCGGGTCGTCGAAGAGAAGCGCTTCGTAGTCTCGTCCGGTGTCGATCTTCAGATAGACCAGCCTCCCTCCGAGCTCGTGCCTCTCGACATAGTCGCTGATCGCCTCGTAGTGGCGTGCATCCACCAGCAGCGAGAGGGCGAAGTTGCGCAACACCCGCTCGATGGCACCCCTGAAGGGTCTAGAGAGCGGTTTGAGCAGCTCCCCGGCAAAGGGTAGCTCCGACTCCTCGAGCCCCAGCGCTTCGCAGAGCCGTTCACGGATGGCGGCGTTTTGGGAGGGGATATTGCTCTTGCGCGCCTTGAGGTAGTGAAGCTCCCGCTCGATCTCCTCCGCCGACTCCTTATAGCGCTCCATCGCCGCCCTGTCCGAAAAGAGCTTCGTCTCTATCGTCTTCCTGCTCTTCTTCACCCCTTCCAGTTCGCTCTCGAACTCCCGCCTCAGCGATAGAAAGCTGTGCTCGCTGCTGATAGTTTTGCGGCCAAGGGTTTTGAGCAGTTTCGTATAGCGGCGATGCTCCCCGCGACGCGCCTCCAGACGCTCCTCTTCGATCTTCAGCTCCCTCTCGATCTCGGCAAGTCGCCCACCGCCGCTACGCTCTATGTCGAGCCGCAGGTCGCTCTCTTTGCCAAAGAGCCTCTCCAGCTCCTCTTCGGCCCGCAAAAGACGGCTTCGCACCTTCTTCAGCTCGATACTCTCGGCCTCTATCTTCTCGCCATAAATGGCCTCGGCCTTTCCGGCAAACCAGGCGGCGATGAGCTCGGCAAGACTCCGTATCGAAGCCAGCTCCTCCCCTTTCGCCTCATATCGGCCTATGAGTCTGCATAGAGGTTTGAGCATCGAAATCTCCTCTTTGGCCTCCAGCACCGCATCGTGCGCCCGTTTCAACTCCGAAAAGCTGGCTATGAGCTCATCGACACTCTTTTCTATCGGCTTGGCTTCCAGCATATGCTCTCGTATGAAGTCGGTCAGATTCCCCACCGACTTCATCGAAACCGTCTGATAAAAAAGTCTCATCGCCTGCTCGCTTCCGATACCCAGTAGCCGTTTGATCTGCGTGAAATAGTCGCGGTAACTGTCGAAAAGATCGCCCCCTTTGGTTTTGAGCCGTTTTTTGAGCGCGCGGATATCTTTGAAAGGAGGCAGAAAATCCTCTTCGATAGAGAGTCTCTCTTGCGTCACGACATAAAAACGCTCCGGTGTCCGGTTGCCGGGTTTGAGGTAGAGAAAGAGTGCCAGCGTCACCGATTCGAGCAATCCTTCGTTCTCGAAACGGCCTATGAGTACGCTGAAGTCGTTGTGGTCTCGCAGGGTTCTTGCCTTGAGCTGTCCAAGCGCCTCGTCCTTTTCGGTCCTGTAGGCACCCGCGACATAGCTGTAGAGCGTGCGCTCTCGACTCTGCGCTCCGGCAGCCTTGTTGTAAACGATGCGTCCCGGAGGCACCAGCAGTGTCGTAAGCGCATCGACAAGCGTCGATTTTCCCGAGCCGATGTCGCCGGTGAGCAGCGCGTTGTCACCTCCCATCTCCAGCCGTAGCACCTGCCGGTCGAATGTCCCCCAGTTGTAGAGTTCGAAATGTGCCAGCCGAAAGCCGCGCCGTTTCGCCTCCATATCGAAGAGCGACTCCATTGAATACTTCCTCCATCTATACACTCTTTTATTAAACTACCCACCGTTTAATATCCTTGATCATATCCTGCTCGCATCGAATCGTTTTAGTTAACTTTTCAAGTGTCAATATCTTTGCTCGCCACTCTAAAGGATAGGCAGAAAGATAAGGTTCAGGAACAACAAGATGAACCCGACTCTCATACATCTGTTTTAATTGTGCCGTTGAAATACCTTGCTGCAATGTAAAAAGATGTTTAACTTCAATGCGCTTTGCTTCATCAATAACTTGTCTCCATCGATCTTTGCAAGTTGTTTTGGCAGCTACCAACCTTAAGCAATTGTCAGGAAATAATGGATCTTGATATGCCTTAGACGATGGGAAAAGAAAGTCGGGTCTTTTTCTATTTTCCGTTACTGCTTGTGCTTCAAAATAGAGCTTTTCATCTCGAAAAATCGTTTCAAGATTAAGCTCCAACGATCTACCAGTACGAGACTTTCTACGATTAGAGACAGAGTGTGCATAGCGAATAAAATCATCAACCGAATTAAAACCCTTTTTAATAACAGGTAAAACACTCTCATTCTCAATACGCCTATAGATAGAAAATTCAATCTCTCTACGCTTTAAAAGAAGTTTATCAATACTGCCTTTCCACTTCTTTCTGGGTAGTAACTCCACAATATAATCAAAAATCTCCCTACCTGTAGGAAACTCTTTAAACCAAGCATCAGGAATTTCAAACTCTCTTTTATCTTCTACACCCTGATGTGGCATATAAAACTCTCCAGGCTCTACCTCATTTCCAAGCCAAGATTCAATCAAATCCTCTTCAGCAAGAGACGATGCCACCCATCCAATTGAGACAAAACCATCCCCCTCTTTTTTAAGTGCAAAAAGAAAAATGGCTCCTGTACTCTCTTGATTATTCGTTGGAGACTTACACCCTCCCCAATTGGTAATTCTAAACTCATTTCTTGTACCACCAAAAAATCTGTTGTTATAGTAAATAACCCTAAGATTCTCTACCTTCTCATCTATATTTGGAAAATAGCAATAGTCTATTTTAGTATCTGGATTTTTTACTCTTGTCGTAGCAAGTTCAGGAAAGGCTTGCTGAAAAAACTCTTTTGGAAAATATACTCCAGCTTGATGTGCTCCATTTAAACCTGTATCATTTCCTGAAAGCCGTTTTACAATCCAAAACATTCTCTGATGATCTATCTGTTCCAAACACTGTGTCAAACTGGTATGCTTGAAACTATTTTCAAGGTGCATCATCCTCTCTCTCTTAAAACTTTTGCTATCTCTTTAGCGCAAGCCTCTACTGCCGGTACAACAACACTATTTCCAATTTGACGATATGCTTGAGTCTTTGATACAGGAAAACGATACTTCTGAGGGTCATACCCTTGCAACTGCATTGCTTCAATAATTGTAAGCCGACGAGGACGCATGCCAAGCTGTTCTATTAAAATCTCAGCACCATCCTTATGATAGCGCGCTGAAATAGTACGCGTAATACACCCTTTTTCAATTGGTACTTTGATTAATCCATATCCAAAACCATTTCCAGCTTTTTCATGATGAGCCTTGTGTCGCTTCAATGTTTCCCAAGTACCAAGTCCAATCGTATAATCTTCTACATTTTCAGAGATAATATCTTTTAACTCAGGATAGCAATACCCATCTTCTGGACCTTCTGGAATATATATCTCCTCTTTTGTAATATCAATTTTCTCTAAATCGTACCCCACAATAAATATACGCTCTCTATGCTGTGGAACCCAAGCTTTGCCATCTACCACTTTCCAGTTAATAACATACCCCAACTCATCTTCAAGTGTCTGACGGATCACTTGAAATGTTCTACCTTTATCGTGAGAGACCAAATTTTTAACATTCTCAAGCATAAAAGCTTTTGGACGCTTATACTCAAGAATCTTTTTAATATCAAAAAAAAGTGTCCCTTGCGTCTCATCTTCAAAACCATGTTTTCTGCCTAAAGAGTTCTTTTTTGAAACTCCAGCAAGTGAAAATGGCTGACAAGGAAAACCCGCACACAAAACATCATGCTCTGGAATCTCTTTTTTATCTATCTGGCGAATATCACCATAAGGAATCTCACCAAAGTTAGTGGCATATGTCTGCTGTGCAAAACGATCCCATTCACTTGAGAAGATACACTTCCCTCCAACATTCTGAAAAGCAATACGAAATCCACCAATCCCTGCGAAAAGGTCAATAAAGGTAAAATCCCATTGAGAAGGTGGAGGGTAAGGAAGCTCCTCAAGAAAAGTTAGTAAAGAGTGTGTATATACTCTTTTCTTTACATCTTGAACTATATTCTCACTACTCTTTTTTTCCTCTTCATATCGACTTATCTCTTTACAAACTCTTTTTAACTCTTTATGTAAAAAGGGTAAATCTGACTCTGGAGTCTGTAAAGAGTGACTTAATGCCGCTTTTAACATCAAAGAGTCATATGAATTTAGCACCTCTGCTGGTAACTTTTCTATGATAGATTGAAGAGAAGTATCAAATCTTTGCCAGCAACTTTTATGCACGCTATAGCCCCTTCTCTCGCATTAACTTCTCATACTCTGCCATCTTTTTATCAAATTCGGCCAGCCAGCTCGCATCGACGAAAGATTTGAGCACCGGCTGAATCTTGTAGCCGCCGTCGCCGAGCCTTTTGAGAAAGCCGAGCTCCACCGCTTTCGAGAGAGCCGTATCTATCTCCCTCTGCGCCCTCGCTTCATCGTTGTGCTCCGGCAGATAGAGCATGAAGCGCTCCGCAATCTCCTCTGCGGAAACGACCACATCCCCCTCGCTCTCATCTTCGCGCCTCGCCAGCTCGGCGCGCAGAAGCGCCAGCAGAAAGGAGACCTTGAAACTCAGGCTCTGGCGTCTTGCGAGTTTCGGAAGCTCGCTCTCCCCCTGCTTCAGATAGGCATATCCGCCCGTATCGTCGAGATAGACCTCCAGCCCGATGCTCTCGAAATAGTCCTCTATCTCCGCGAGATGCTTGTTCAGACCCTCCCAGACGATCGGCTCTTCGGCACGATAGACGATACCCTTTATGAGTGCGATGGCAGCCAGCGAAAAAGCCTTTTTCTTCTCCTGCAAATCTCTCTTCTCCTATCAAATCGTGATAGCGACACTATATCGCTCCATCTCCTCGCCTATCCGTCGAAAGCACCTTTTTGCGTATATGGGCATTATAATGCAACTACCTAAAATATCGACCCCTTTCGCTCCCTGATAAAGAGAATTTTCGGCACCCTCACGAGAAGCTCCCCGCCGTCAACATCTTCTATCTCCAACTCCTCTTTGGCGCTCTCGTTGATATAGCCAATATTTAGTGTTGTAGCAAGTGAGAGGTAGCCTACAATCTCAGCAACACCCTTGCGAACAGGATATACATCGACTATCTCTTTCAAAGAGATTTGAGAGTGGTGCTGAAGCAGTTCTACAATATTGCGATGCAACTGCGTCTCATCGACCCAGTAGCGATCGAAAAGAGCGTCGCGGATATCGATATCCACTCTCTGCTTTTTGAGCTCGGCACGGAAGCTCCCCTCTTCGCGCACTTCGTACATATGCCTCCCCAGCGGCAAGGCCACCTCGATACCGGGACGAGCCACACTCATGAACTCCCGCTCTTTCGGAAGCTCTCTCATCGCAAGCGCACGCTTTTCGATACTGCCGACGAGCTCCAGCACCCGCCGATTCTCCAGCCACGCCCGTTCGTCGATAAAGCGGCGCAACTGCTCGATGAGACGATTCACCACTATCTGCACCTGATGGGCGCTCAATACCAGATCGTATTTGAAATTGGCCAGTCGCCTGTCGCGGTCCGCCTCGGCCACCGCCTCTATCTCGTAGAGTTTTTCGCCGAGCTCTTCGAGTTTTTCATTCTTCTCACTCGTCAGCAGCTCCCAAAAGGCGAAGAAGCTCTTCCCCTGATCGGAGTTGCGGATAGCCTCCTCGCTGTCGAAGACGAAATCGAGCACCTCCGATTTGGCCGCGAAGCTGCCGGCTATCTTCTCCTTGGTCTCGCGGTTGAGTGCGCGGAAGTTGTACTCGATATCGCTGAAGTCATACAGCAGTCGGCGACTAAGCGTTATCACCTCGGCGACAATCTCCCGAATCTGCGTCTCATCCACCGCTTCTCCCTTCCCGGAGCCGATAAGCTCACGCTCTGCTTCGAGTCGCTCTATCTGCGCATCTATGGCCTTCAGGCGCTCGGAACTATCCATCAGAGCCTCGTACTCGAGCTTCTGCAAAAGCTCGAAGATCAGCGAGAACTTCGTCCCGCTCCCCACGAACTCCCGCCTCTGCAGCGACTCCACGAACTCCAGTACACGGTAGGTATCGGGGGTCGGCTCGTAAAAAAGCTCCTCGTTTTCGTAATATCTGCGCAAATAGCCGTACTCGACCCTGACGAATCTGTCGAGATAGTGTTTCGCCGTCTGTGGAAAAGGGTTGTCGTAGCGCCCGTTGAGATCGTAGAGATGCTCTTCGAGAGACTGCAGAACCTCCCCGTGCTCTACCCGCCTCCTGTTTCGGGCGACGAAAAGAGCGTAGATCCACGATAGAATCATCGCGAAGTGCTCACTGCCGATGAGTCTGAGCGCCGACTTGGACGATTTGAGAGCTTTGAGATAGTCGTAGGTCATAGATTCCCTCCCCTCTGCCGGAGAGACTCCATACCCAGGACCACAAGCGTTTTTTCACTCAAATGCCCGTTCGATGGCGACATGGCTCTTCTCTCACTCTCCCCCCTGCGTCACTTTCACAACACTCCAGCCTATCTCCTCTCCCGCCATCATCGGTACCACAGTTCCGAAACGCTCCGGCACCACGAAAGGCTCTTTGCGAAGCTCCACACTCTTGGCCGGAGGCTCTATATCGTATATTCTCCTCGCATTGTCGCTCACGAAGGCCTGTAGTCTATCGAGCGCCCCATGCGAATCGAAAAGCTCGCTCAGTGCCGCAAGCGCTATGGGAGCGGTGAAGACACCCGCCGCACAACCGGGAGCCTCCTTGGCGTTTCTCGGATGCGGAGCGGAATCGGAACCGAACATCACTTTGGGATGGGCCGAGAGTGCCACACTCCTCAAAGCCTCTCTATCTTCGTAACGCTTGGCGATGGGTTTACAGAAGAGGTGTGGCCTGAGCAGCCCTCCCGCCACATCGTCGAGAGTTATCAGCAGATGGTGCAGAGTGATGGTAGCGAAGAGATTTTCATATCTATCGAGAGCCTCCACACTCTCTTTCGTGCTGATATGTTCCATGATTATCTTAAGATGCGGAAAGTTTTCGGCGAGCTTCTCATATACGGGGATAAACTCGGCCTCCCTGTCCATCACGAAACCGTTGCTCTCTCCATGTATGCACAAGGGTATGCCAAGCTCGCTCATCGCTTCGAGAGTTTCGGAGAGTTCGGCTATATCGAAGCCCTCCACTCCCCCTTCGCTGTTCGTCGTGATTCCGGCGGGATAGAGTTTGACAGCCGTTATGCTCTCTCTTAGCGAAGAGAGAAAATCGTAGTCGTAATCGCTCCTGAAGAAGAGGGTCATATATCTTTCGAAACTCTCCTCTCCCACAGCTGCGGCTATCCTCTCTCCATACTCCCTCAGCATCTTCCCATCGCTTACAGGCGGCAGGAGATTGGGCATTATGAGCGCTCCGCTGAAGTGTGCAGCACTCAGAGGGGCCACCACTTCGAGCATCTCGCCATCTCTTAGATGCAGATGCATATCCAGGGGTCTGTCTATAGTCAAACTATCCATTGTCGAAATCCTTTAGCAGATAATATCTCCCGCTCTTCTCGTCTTTGGGGACTATCCAGTATTTTACTCTCATATCCCTTTTGTCGCTATATCTGCATACGAAAGGGGTTCGGGGAGCTTCGAAACGGATGACGGGATAGTCTATCCCGCCGGCGAAAAGCTGATTGCATCTCGCTATTCTGAGAATCGAAGCCACAAGCGCCCTATCGGCTCTTTCGCTCTCCAGAAGCCATCTGGCATACTCCGAACAGCTCGGATAGTAGCGGCAGCTGCCCGGAAACATCGCCGATATATATTGATAGGCCCCTATCGCCGCAGTGCCGAAGCGTTTTAGATTCATCCGACGAACTCCGCATCTCTCATACTTGCAGCGGAGGGATTCCTCATCTTTTTGAGCTCCATATCTATGGGTACGAGAGGAAGCTCCCTCAAAGAGGCTATCGTACCTTTGCGCAGCTCCTCGTAGGGCGCTTCGTAGAGTCTGAAACCGTTTTCGTATAGTCCCATCCTCACGGCAGTGGCGCAGGAGTAGGTCGTGAGCACCACATCGTCGGAGACTATGGAGCGTATATCCGCAAAGTACTCCCTGGTCCACAGCAGCGGGTTTTTCCGGGGACTGAACGGGTCCTGATAGACTATATCTATCGAATCGAGTCCGCAGATGGCTTTGCGGGCATCGGCGAAGATGAGCTCTATCTCCACCCTCTCACCTACATATCTCCCCTCTCTCGAGAGTGCCTCGACCAGATCCGCATATCCTTTCAACTCCGCGGGGTAGTCGAACTCCACCAGAGACTGCACGAGCTCCCTGTCGAGTTCGGGTGCGTATATCCGTACTCTGCTGTCGATCTTCATCGACTCCATATAGTAGAGGGTACAGAGGGTGTTGTAGCCCAGACCGAAGCAGATATCCAGAATCTTTATCTCATCCTTTTCGGGCAACAGGGAGAAGGCCGGCTCTACATGCTTTTTCAGAGACTCTTTGAGCGCACCCTCTTTCGTAGAGTGGTAGCACTCGTCGAATTCACTGCTGTAGAGGGTCTTGCTGCCATCCCCCGTCTCTACCGGACTCTTTTGCATCGCCCCAAACAGCTCCTCTCTCCTATCTCGAGCTCCCATCATAGAAGAAATCCTCTCTTTGCTCTCCAATTTGCAGCGATTATAACATATGCCGACCGCGACGATAGCGGCTACGAAAGTTTATACCTTGCCTTATGTCTTTGTTGAAAGTACTGCAATAAGACTCTCAAATAATATAGCTCAGTTACGCTTCCTGATCTTTTGTCATAGTAGAAATATTTTCTTATTTGCAAGAATCCGTCGGACTCACCCGCTTCAAACAGCATTTTTGACACAGCGATGGATATCGACAAGAAACAAATCGTAAAGACATAAAACCTCCATGGCACATCACTTTATCGACACCGGCGAGACTAAACAATCTCATTAGCAACTCCATACCCCAATGACCAAAAGCAAACCTTACTCTATGCAAGGTTCTATCGGCGACTAAAGTCGCCGCCCCGAAGTGTCATAATCA
>CAJXJF010000056.1 GCA_913054475.1 uncultured Nitratifractor sp. | reverse complement strand
CAGTGATTTTAAAATCATCCCCGGTGCGGGACATATAAACGAAGAGAGCGGTTATGGCGAGTGGAGATGGCTCGAAGATATGGTCCTGAGAGCGGATGCATCCAAAGAGAGTATCGAAAGAGAGGTGGATTAGAGTGTCTCTTGTATTGAGTATAGAATCGAGTTGCGACGACAGCTCCATAGCGCTTAGCGAAATAGAGGGCGGCAGGCTCCTGCTTCATAGAAAAATTTCGCAGGAGAGCGAACATGCCGCATATGGAGGAGTCGTCCCCGAGCTTGCCAGCAGACTGCACGCCGCCGCTTTGCCCCGGCTTCTGGAGTCGGTCCTGCCATATCTCGAAGATATAAGCGCCGTAGCCGTCACCAACGAACCGGGACTGTCGGTCACTCTGAACGAAGGGGTGATGATGGCCAGGACTTTCGCCATGCTCAGAAGAGTTCCCCTCGTACCGGTTCATCACCTCAAGGGGCATATCTATTCGCTCTTCATAGAGAAGGAGACGATTATGCCGATGCTGGTTCTGCTCGTCTCGGGTGGTCATACGATGGTGCTTGCGGTTCGGGCCTTGGACGATATGGAGATTCTGGCCAGCAGCATGGACGACAGTGTGGGGGAGAGTTACGACAAAACCGCCAAGATGATGGGGCTTGGCTACCCCGGAGGACCTATATTGGAGAAGCTCGCCGCCGAAGGCGACGGGGAGCGCTTCCCTCTTCCGGTACCGCTGAAAAACTCACCTCTGCTCGCCTTCTCTCTCTCCGGACTCAAAAATGCCGTGAGACTCACGATAGAGGAGCTCGGAGGAGCGGATGCGATGAGTCACAGGGACAGGTGCGACCTCGCCGCCTCTTTTCAGAGAGCGGTAATCTCCCACCTCGTCCAGAAGTGCAGAAAGATATTCGCCGCCAATAAGATGGAGAATTTCGCCCTGGTCGGAGGGGTGAGCGCCAATATGGCCATACGGGAAGCCTTCGGCGGACTATGCCGCGATTACGGCAAAAAGATGCACACCGCACAGCTGCAATACTGCTCCGACAATGCCGCGATGATAGGGAGGTATGCCATAGATGCCCTTTCGGCGGGACTCATCGCGGCCAATTACGATATTTCCGTCAATGCCAACAGAAAACTCTCTCCTGGTATGAGGCTTTAAGCTCGTAGATTCCGGGCAACTCATTATAAAATCGTCTAAGCTCGAAGATGGCAAAAGGGCTCTCTTTCGAGCTTCTACAACATGGCTCGACCCTATACCCCCCTCTTGCTCACCCTATCGAGATACTCGCCGTAATCCATCCACAGAGGCTCTTCGTCCTGCGGGGGAAAACCATCGAGAATCTCCAGCCCCTCAAAGCTGGTCTTGTAGGCGAAGGCTCTGCACCCATCCACCCAGTATCCGAGATAGATATATCTCAGTCCCATCATCCGCGCCGCCTCTATCTGATAGATGAGCGAATAGATCCCCAGAGAGTATCTGGCGAAATCGGGATCGTAGTAGAAATATATGGCGCTGAGACCATCTTCGACGATATCGACGAGATCGACCCCCGCCAGTCTGCCATCTATGAAATATAGTACCTCTTTCCCGAACTCATGGGCACCGGCGACGAAATTTTCGTAATACTCGACGATATCTATCTCTCTATATTTCCATCCATCCTTACGGGATTTCCACAGATGGTATCTGTTGTAGAGCTCTATATGCAGCTTCGTCGCCGAAGGTGTGGCTACGGCCATTCTCGTGGCACTGTTTCGCTTTATCGCCTTTTTCTGCGATCTGCTCGGTCTGAAGCGCTCTACATCTATACGCAGACTTTTGCACTCGCTACAGCCCGAACATATCGGGTAGAAGTAGTAGTTTCCAAATCTCCTCCAGCCGCGCCGTACAACGCTGCTGCAGAAGGATATATCCGCGGCCGAGTTGTATCTGTAGAGCATTCTCGTACTCCTGCCCGGCAGATAGGCGCAGGGGTAGTCGAGTGCGCAAAAATCGGTATAATCGGCTTCCAAAAGCTCTTTTTCTCCATTCATCGTGGAGATTCTATCCAAAAAGAGGGTAGAATTTCAAAAAAAACGGACAGTGAGGGCGAAAGAGGGAGCGACGGGAAGCCATGGAGAGTCGGAGGAGAGTTTTTCTTTATCAGTCGGCGAAGGGATACCGCTACAACAGCGATACGATATTTCTCTACGACTTCGTCTCGAGATTCGCGCCCAAAGGCAGAGTGCTCGACATAGGTTGCGGAAGCGGCATACTCTCCCTTCTGCTGGCCCGTGATTTTCCCGTGGATGTAACAGCCGTGGAGAAACAGACGGAGGTGGCGCTCTATGCCGAACACAACTACTCTCTCAACGCCGTGCCGGTCTCTCTGAGAGAGGGAGACTTTCTGAAGCTCCCCTTCGACGAACGCTTCGACTATATCGTCAGCAATCCGCCTTTTTACGGCGGGGGGAGTCTGAGAAGCCCCAACTCTTCGGTGGATATCTCCAGACACGCCGAGCATCTTCCGGCCGATGAACTGGTGAAGAGGACGGCTTCTCTACTCGAAAACAGAGGATACTTCATCTTCTGCTACGATGCGAAGCAGTGCGACCTTCTTCTATCTCTGCTGAGAGAGGCGAAGATAAATCCGGAGTATCTGAGATTCGTACACCCCAAGGCCGACAGGGAAGCCAAGATAGTTCTGATAGCGGCCAGAAAAGGCTCCAGAGCGCTCCTGAGAGTTCTGCCTCCGCTGATAGTCTTCGACGAGAATGGAGAGTATGCAGCGGAGGCGCTCGAAGCTTTCAGGAGAGCCAATACACACTCGATAAAGGGAGAGAGATGGATAGAGGAGAGAGAGTGCACAAGATAGAGAGAGAGGGTTATGCCTACTCCTTCGACCCGTCCGCCTGCGAAGAGTGTGAGGGGAGGTGCTGCAGGGGTGAGAGCGGCTATATATGGGTAAACTATCCCGAAATGGAGGCTATTGCGGACTATCTGGGAATGAAGCTCGAAGATTTCGCCCACAGCTATGTCAAGAAGGTGAAACACAGATACTCTCTTAGAGAGAAGATATTGGGAGAGAACGACTACGGCTGCATATTTTTCGATGAAAAGATATCCAGATGTACGATCTATCCCGTCAGACCGCTGCAGTGCAGAACTTTTCCTTTCTGGGAGCAGTTTAAAAATAGTGAAGAGGAGGTAGAAAAAGAGTGTCCGGGTATTCTTCGAAAATAGGCAGGTTCTTCCTCGCCTCCATATTGGCTACGGTCATGTGCCATGCCGAACTCTCTGCGATGAAAGAGGATGAAGCGATCGTTACGGCAATCTATCTGGATGAGATCAAGGAGTATGCGGGGAGCGAAATGCTCTATCTGCAACTCTACGAAAAGACGAAAAGAGCGGAATATCTGCTCAAAGCAGCCCGTGAAGCTCTCTGGGCGAAAGAGCCGGGGGAGTCCATTCTCGCGAAGCTCGAAGCCGAACTCGCCAAAGCAGATGCTCCAGGCAGAGACAAAACGGCCAAGATGCTGACTATCCTCTATCTAAAAAAAGGCGATAAAAAATCGGCTCTCGAACTCGCGGAGAGATATCTCTCGAAGAGCTCCGAGATAGAGAATCTCAAACTTGCCGCATCGATAGAGCTCGATGCCGGAAGATATGCGAAGGCCGAAGAGATACTGCGCATAGCCTACGAAAAGAGTGAAGATGGGAAGATTCTTCTGGATAGAAGTATGATTCTTTCGGAATATCTCGGCAAGAGAGAGCAGGCCGTAAAACTGCTCGAAGAGCATCTCGAAAGGCACGACGACAGCCCCGTACAGATCTACTTCAGACTTATAGAGTATTTCGTGAACGAAAAGAGATTCGAAGATGCCCTCTCGATATACAAAAAGCTCTATGAGAAGAGGAGGAGCAGATTCCTTCTGGAGAAGATAGTCAAAGTCTATATGTATATGAAAAAATACGACGAGCTCATCGCTTTTTTGCAGAAGGAGGGCGAAGGTGCCTGGGAGCTACTCTATACCGTTTACAAATACAGGAAGATGCTCGACAAGGCTGCCGAAACGGCTGCAAAAGCCTATAAGGACAGTGCAGACCCCAAATGGCTGGCTCAGGAGGCCATGGCACTCTACGAAGATGCGAAGAAGAAGGCAGAGGTGACTCCTGCGGTACTACAGAAGTTTCGAACTCTCTTCGAAAAAGCGCTGAAAGAGGGCTTGAAGGGAGATATCTACATGAACTATTACGGATATACCCTCATAGACGAGGATATCGATATAGACAGGGGAATCGAGCTGGTCAAAAAGGCAGTGGCCGACAAAGCGCAAAACAGCTACTATCTCGACTCCTTGGCATGGGGATACTACAAAAAGGGCGAGTGTAAAAAAGCCTACGAAACGATGGAGCTATGTATAGACAGAGGCGGATTGAAAGAGGAGGAGATAGCCATGCACAAAAAGATGATAGACAAGTGTATGGAAAAAGAAAAATCAGGAAAAAGGATAGATAGTGGCCGATATACTCGATGAGATAATCAGAAAGACCAGAGAGGATCTAAAGAGAAGGAAAGCGGAGTACTCCATGGATTGGCTGGGGCGCTCACTCTCCTTCAACCCCTTTGTCCCCAGAGATGTACACAGTACACTGAGATCGACACAAGAGAATCCCTACAGAATCATAGCTGAGATAAAGAAAGCCAGCCCCAGCAAAGGGGTGATAAGAGAGGATTTCGACCCGATGTCCATAGCGCAGGCTTATGAAAAGGGGGGTGCCGACGCCCTTTCCATACTGACCGAACCGCACTGGTTCAAGGGAGATGTGGAGTATCTGGGAATGGTCAGAAGATATGTCGGCATACCGCTTTTGAGGAAAGATTTCATCATAGACCGCTATCAGCTCGTGGAGGCTCTGGTATACGGAGCCGACTTCGTCCTCCTCATCGCCAAGGCTCTTTCGAGAAAGGAGCTCAAGGATCTGCTGGAGTATAGCAGACATCTGGGGATGGAGGCTCTGGTCGAGATACACGACAAGGCGGACTTGGTGAAGGCTATCTTCGCCGGAGCCGATATCATAGGTATCAACCACAGGAATCTCGAGACTTTCGAAATGGATATGAAGCTGAGCGAAAGGCTGATACCTCTCATTCCCAACAGCAAGATAATAGTGGCTGAGAGCGGAATCGCGGATCATGAAACCGTAGTGGAGCTCTCCAAGGCCGGTGCGGACGCCTTTTTGGTGGGAGAGCACTTCATGCGACAAGAGGATATCAGCGGAGCTCTTAAAAAGCTGAAGTACGGATAGGACAGTTGCTACCAAAACCGGCGTTCGCAGCAAAGAGTAGGGGAGGTTCGAGCTTGAATTGCTCTTGTATCTTTTGGAGTCGAAGATGAGAAGATACGGCTTGTATAGGGTGGCTACGGCCGTACCCAGATTGTATCTGGGTGATGCGTCGAAAAACGCTTCGCAGATAGCGGCTTCGATAGAGAGAGCGGCCGAGGATAGGGCTGCTCTTGTGCTTCTGCCCGAGATGGCGCTTACAGGCTATACGCTGGGAGATATCTTCCATCAAAGAAGAGTTCTGGATATGCACAACGACGCTCTATCCAGAGTCCTGAAAAAGAGCGAAGAGTTCTCCATAGTGGTGGTTCTGGGTGTTATACTCTTTCGCAACGACAGACTCTTCAACTGTGCGGCCGTGCTTCAGAGAGGCTCCATACTGGGAATAGTGCCCAAAAGCTATCTTCCGATGCGACGGGAATTTTATGAGAAGAGACACTTTGTAGCGGCCGATGAGGCCGATTTCGACACCGTGGAGCTTCTGGGTATGAGTGTCCCTTTCGGAAAAGATCTACTTTTCTGTGATGGCTACGACTTCAGTATGGGGGTGGAGCTTTGCGAGGATCTCTGGAGCCTTTCTCCTCCGAGCGAGAAGCTGGCGGCCGCGGGAGCCCGTCTGATAGTCAATCCGAGCGCCAGCAACGAGCTCGTAGGCAAAGCGGACTACAGGGCGGAACTGGTCCGCACACAGAGCGCCCGTCTCGTGGCGGCGTACGCCTACTGCTCCTCCGGCATAGGGGAGAGCGGTACCGATACCGTTTTCGGCGGGGATGCGATGATAGCCGAATATGGCTCCCTGCTCTGCAGAAACGAAAGATTCTCTTTCGAAAGTACATATGAGAGTGCCGATATAGATATGCGTAAGCTCGGCGGCCTGCGTCTATGCGAGGGGAATTTCGCGGATGCCCGGAGCACTCCAGTAAGGAGGATATCGCTCGAAGAACTCCCCGACCCGCAGAGTACGAAGAGATATGTCGATCCTCACCCTTTCGTACCCTCCGACGAGAAGCAGAAGAGAAGCAGATGCGAAGAGATTGTGGCCATACAGTCGCATGCGCTCATCAGGAGGATGGAGACAGCCGGTGCCAAAAAGGCCGTTATCGGCGTCTCGGGAGGTCTCGATTCGACTCTGGCTCTTCTGGCCGTACATAGAGCTTTCGAGATATCGGGGCGGGATTTTTCCGATATTCTGAGTGTGACCATGCCCGGTTTCGGGACGACGGGACGGACATATGAGAATGCGGTGGCTCTATGCGAAGCGTTGTGCACAGACCTGCGTGAAATTCCGATAGATGGAGTCTCGAGACTCCAATTCGAAGCCATAGGGCACGATTCCTCTTCGCATGATATCACCTACGAGAATGTTCAGGCCAGAGCCCGAACGGAGATATTGATGAATCTGGCGAACAGGGAGAATGGGATAGTGATAGGTACGGGCGATTTGAGTGAAATAGCTCTGGGGTGGAGTACATACAACGGCGACCATATGAGTATGTATGCGCTCAATGCCGGTATTCCGAAGACACTCATTCGTTATATAGTGGAGTATTTCGCAAAAGATGCGAAGCTCTCGGATATACTGCACGATATTCTCGAGACTCCCGTAAGTCCCGAACTTCTTCCGCATGAAGAGGGCAGGATAGTGCAGAAGACCGAAGATATCGTGGGTCCCTACGAGTTGCACGATTTCTTTCTCTACCACTTCCTCAAGTATGGAGCGGAACCATCCAAAATACTCTATCTCGCAAAGATCGCTTTCGATGGAAAGTATGAGGCCGACACTATTCGACACTGGCTCGAACTCTTCCTGAAGAGATTTTTCACACAGCAGTTCAAGCGCTCCTGTATGCCGGACGCTCCGAAAGTGGGTACGATAAGCTTGAGCCCGCGTGCCGACTGGCGTATGCCAAGCGACGCTCTCTTTAAAGAGTGGCTGGAGGATCTAAGAGACGACAGGCAAACTCCGTATTGAGTTGCAAATCCACAGCGCAATCGCCAAAGAGTCGCCAAAAAGTCCAGCTTTTAGAAATATTCTCCTCGCTACTCCTTCGCTCGCCAAGATATCTCATACCTGAAAATCTATTTTTAAGCTCTTTTATATATAATATGCGCCTATTTTTCCGCAGACACTTCGTCTCTCTCTCCTACGGGAGATGGTGACGAGGTGTAACAGCCCGGATTCAATCACTCTCGAAAGAGAAAAACGACATTTTTTGAAAGGAAGAAATTTGCCTACCATCAATCAGTTGATTCGCAAAGAGCGAAAAAAGGTAATCAAGAAATCCAAATCACCAGCACTGGTGAACTGTCCTCAGAGAAGAGGTGTCTGTACTCGTGTCTATACAACCACTCCGAAGAAGCCCAACTCGGCTTTGAGAAAGGTCGCCAAAGTGCGTCTGACAAGCGGCTTCGAAGTGATATCCTATATCGGTGGTGAAGGACACAACCTACAGGAGCACTCCATCGTCTTGGTAAGAGGCGGAAGGGTAAAAGACCTCCCCGGTGTGAAGTATCACATCGTTCGCGGAGCGCTCGATACCGGCGGTGTGGCCAACAGAAAAGTGGCACGCTCCAAATACGGTACCAAGCGTCCCAAGTAGGCGAACGGCTTGAAAAAAGAGTAAACGGTAGAAAGAGGAGAGCGGCGAAGGATCGCTCCGACAGGTCATATCGACAATCCTTAGGGGATATGACTTGAGTAAATCATTCTGGATTGAAGGGATATATATGAGAAGAAGAAGAGCACCACAAAGACCGGTTCTGCCCGATCCGGTATATGGAAGCAAGGTTTTGACGAAGTTCATAAATGCGATTATGCTTGATGGAAAGAAAAGTGTCGCGCAGAAGATAATGTACGGCGCACTTGAGAGAATTGAATCCAAAACAGGTGAAAAGGGAATAGAGATATTCAACAAGGCTATGGAGAATGTCCGCCCGGTAATGGAGGTCAAGAGCCGCCGTGTAGGTGGGGCTACATATCAGGTACCGGTAGAGGTGAGACCGGTTCGCCAGCAGTCTCTCGCTATCCGCTGGATAGTCGATGCCGCACGCAAGAGAAACGAGAGAACGATGATAGAGAGGCTCTCTGGTGAGCTCATGGATGCCGCTACCGAAAAAGGGGCTGCATTCAAGAAGAAAGAAGATACATACAAGATGGCGGAAGCCAACAAAGCGTTCGCCCACTATAGATGGTAAGGAAATAGAATATGCCAAGATCACACCCACTAAACAAAGTAAGAAACATAGGAATCGCCGCCCATATCGATGCGGGCAAGACGACCACTACGGAGAGAATACTCTTCTACACCGGAGTCTCCCACAAAATAGGCGAGGTTCACGACGGTGCCGCCACGATGGACTGGATGGAGCAGGAGCAGGAGAGAGGAATCACGATCACCTCCGCCGCCACCACCTGTGAGTGGAAAGGCCATCAGATAAACATCATCGACACTCCGGGGCATGTCGATTTCACTATCGAAGTCGAGCGCTCCATGAGGGTTCTCGACGGAGCGGTAGCCGTCTTCTGTTCGGTCGGAGGGGTTCAGCCTCAGTCCGAGACAGTCTGGAGACAGGCGAACAAATATCAAGTACCCCGCATGGTCTTCGTAAACAAAATGGATAGAACTGGAGCCGACTTCTACGAGGTCGAGAGACAGATAAAAGAGAGACTCAACGCCAATCCAGTTCCCATCCAGATCCCTATCGGCGCCGAAGAGAACTTCCGGGGGGTAATCGACCTAGTGGAGATGAAGGCGGTAATCTGGGACGACGACCAGACACTCATGGGACAGAAGTACGAAGTGGTCGATATCCCCGAAGAGTATCTCGAGAAGGCCGAAGAGTACAGAGAGAAGATGATAGAGGCCGTAGCCGAAACCAGCGATGAGCTTCTCGACAAATATATGGAGGGTGAAGAGCTCAGCAAAGAGGAGATCAAAGAGGGTCTGAAGAAGGGATGTATAGATCTCTCCATCGTTCCCATGACATGCGGAACAGCCTTCAAAAACAAGGGTGTACAGACTCTGCTCGACGCTGTAGTGGACTATCTGCCCGCTCCTACCGAAGTACCCGCAATACGCGGAGAGTACGAAGATGAAAGCGAAGTATTCGTCGAATCGACAGATGATGGTCCGTTCGCTGCACTGGCGTTCAAGATTATGACCGACCCCTTTGTCGGTCAGCTGACATTCGTGCGCGTCTATAGAGGTGTACTCAATAGCGGTTCCTATGTCTTCAACACTACCAAAGGCAAGAAAGAGCGTATAGGTCGTCTCCTCAAGATGCACTCCAACAAGAGAGAGGAGATAAGCGAACTCCATTCCGGTGAAATCGGTGCCGTCGTAGGTCTGAAATATACGCTCACCGGTGACACTCTGGCAGATGAGAAAGAGAAGGTGATTCTGGAGCGAATGGAGTTCCCCGATCCGGTTATCTCCGTCGCCGTCGAGCCCAAAACCAAGGCTGATCAGGAGAAGATGGGTGTGGCTCTGCAGAAACTGGCTCAGGAGGACCCCTCTTTCCGCGTAACTACCGACGAAGAGTCTGGACAGACCATCATATCTGGTATGGGTGAGCTTCACCTCGAGATCATCGTCGACCGTATGATGAGAGAGTTCAAGGTAGAGGCCGAAGTGGGTGCACCGCAGGTCGCCTACAGAGAGACCATCAGAACTGCAGTCGATCAGGAGTACAAATATGCCAAGCAGACCGGTGGTCGCGGACAGTTCGGGCATGTATTCATCAAGATCGAGCCTCAGGAGCAGGGTGCAGGATATGAATTTATCGATGAAATCAAGGGTGGTGTAATACCCAAAGAGTATATTCCTGCGGTCAATAAAGGTATTCAGGAGGCGATGCAAAGAGGTATCCAGGCTGGATATCCCGTAGAAGATGTGAAAGTGACCCTCTATGATGGAAGCTATCACGAGGTCGATTCTTCGGAGATGGCGTTCAAACTCGCCGGCTCCATGGCATTCAGAGAAGGTGCGAAAAAGGCGAATCCTGTCATCCTCGAACCTATGATGAAGGTCGAAGTGGAGGTTCCCGAAGAGTATATGGGTGATGTAATCGGTGATATCTCCAAGAGAAGAGGTCAGGTCAACGGCATGGGCGACAGAGCGGGCAACAAAATCGTAGACGCTTTCGTACCTCTTGCCGAAATGTTCGGTTACTCCACGGATCTGAGATCGATGACCCAAGGTAGAGCTACATATGCCATGGAGTTCGATCACTACGAAGAGGTTCCTGCAAATGTAGCCAAAGAGATTATAGAGAAGCGCAACGGTTAGAGAGTTGTAGCGTTTATCAAATCGTAAGTAGGCTTGTCGCGAACGAGCCTCGACTTGCGATTTCATTTCGATTCGGAAGCTTACCCTCTCGATTCTAACTCGAGCCGATAGCTTTCGTTGCAAACCAAACTCTCAAAGGAGAGTTGTGAAGATAGTGATAGAGATACCCAGATGGCTGGGGGATAGCGTGATGGTCACTCCGGCCATCGAAAATCTGCTTGCAAGTTATCCCGATGCTAAACTCACGATTTTCGGTTCGCAGGTCTCCTGTGAACTCTTTCGCGAACATCCCAATGTCGAGAGACTTATAGTCGACAAAAGCAGAGACGGGGGTACAAGAGCGGCAAAAATCTACAGCTATGCCAAAAGTGCCGGGAGATTCGATCTGGCTTTGAGCTTTCGTTCCCATCTATATTCCAGACTCTTTCTCTTTTTTCTCTCATCCCCGAAGCGTTATATCTATAGCCGAAGAAAAATCGCACACAAAAGAGGCGAAGTACTCCATCAGGTGGAGAGATATAGCAGATTCGTCGATTACATAACGGGTATCGAAAGGGGGGCAGGGGATTTGAAACTCCATTACAGGCCGTATCGTTACGAGAGACCTACCCTCGGTATAAACCCCGGTGCCACCTACGGCAGTGCGAAAAGATGGTATCCGCAGAGATTCGCCGAAGCGGCCGCCGCCATGAGCGAGAGCCACGATATCGTTATCTTCGGCTCGGCCCAGGAGAGGGATATCGCCAGAGATATAGCTCTCTGCCTGGAAGAGAGGGGAGTGAAAAACTACAGCAATCTCGCGGGAGAGACCGATATAGCGGAGCTCTGTTCGCATATTGCCGGTCTGAGTCTCTTCGTGACTGCCGACAGCGGACCCATGCATATAGCCGCGGCGTACAAGATACCGACAGTGGCGATATTCGGACCCACCAAGCATAGAGAGACGGCACAGTGGCGCAATCCAGACGGTATCATACTCAGACGGGATATGGATTGTGCCCCCTGTATGAAGAGAGAGTGTCCCCTCAAGACGCACGAATGTATGAAAGCGATAGGTGCGCAGGAGGTGGTCGCTCAGCTGCAAAAACTCGCATCGAGGGCGCAGAAACGATGAGAAGAGTCTTTTTCGCAAGGGCTGGCGAGAGCGATTACGGAGGAGCGGAAAGGTATCTGGCGAGATTGAGAGAGGCTCTAAAGGAGCTGGGGTACGAGAGTGAGGTACTGCATTCGCCGATAGCCTCTTTTCTACCCTCGTGGATAAGGGTACCGCTCTATGAGAGATATATCTGCAGGATGCGTGAGAAATTCGCTCCGGGCGATATCCTCTTCTCTCTCGAGAGAGTTTCGTGCGCGGATATATACAGGGCCGGCGACGGTGTACACAGAGCTTTTCTCGAGCACAAAGGCTTTTCCCTCAATCCTCTGCATCCGATATTGCTCCATATGGAGAGACGCTGTTTCGAAAATTCGTCGAAGATAATAGCCAACTCCCGACTCGTAAAGAGAGAGATAGTGGACTGTTACGGTATAGACGAAGATAAGATAGAGGTGATATACAACGGGATAAATATTCCAGAATCTTTCGATAGCGCTCTTGCCCGCAAGAGACTCTCCAAAGAGTTTTCGATGAAGCCGGAAGAGAAGATGATTCTCTTCGTGGGGAGCGGATTCGAGAGGAAAGGAGTGGCCGAATTTCTGGAGATTCTCTCCCTGCTGAAGGGAGAGTATAGAGCCTTCGTCGTAGGCAAAGAGAAGAGGATGGGCAGATATCTCTCCATGGCTAAAAGGCTCGGTATAGGCGAAAGGGTGGTATTCACAGGTCCGAGGAGAGATGTGGAGCTCTTCTATGCCGCTGCCGATATCTTTCTCTTTCCCACCCGTTACGAGCCCTTCTCCAATGTGGTACTGGAGGCTATGAGCTATGCGACGGCGGTATTCACCACCTCCCGCAACGGTGCGAGTGAGATACTCGATGACTACTTCGTGATGAAAGAGCCTCTCGACAGCTTGGTCGCAGAGAAGATAGATAGACTGCTCGAAGATGAAGAGAGCCTCCTCTTAGCCGCACGCAAGGCCAGAGAGAGAGCCTCTTCATTCACGATAGAGAGAAATGCGAAAGAGACTCTTGCCCTTATAGGCAAAGTCGTATGAAGCACTCTGCGGATGAAGAAAGGGGGGATGAAAAAATGAGGAAAATCGAACTGTATTTTTGAATTTCGCCGGTAGATTAGCCATTGCGAGATGGAATCCAAAACCCAAAGAGGTTGAAGGTTTCAATCCCGCACAGATGGTAGATGGACTTTCGCTTTCCATTTCGATGGCAAGCTTTATGGACTCCAACGCCACCAAATCCGCGACTGAAGTCGCAGCCCCAAGTAGATGGACTTTTATAATCCATGGCAATGATAAGCTTGTATGAACTTATGTGTTGATGTTCACGCCGGAGCATTTGGACACCGCCGCCGGTCACATGTGGACAGTAGACAAGTTGAAGATATTCTCGCCGCCATTATAGCACGAGTGTCCACATGCCTATTTTTGTGCCATCACTTTGCGCATGGATTCCCCCTT
>CAJXJF010000055.1 GCA_913054475.1 uncultured Nitratifractor sp. | reverse complement strand
TTGGGGGAAGTGCTAAAACTGCAAAGAGTCTTCCAATCGCTTCGGGATATCGTTGACCAAATTCATAGATGATGGCTTGGGCAATCGTCAGATAGTGTACACTATCAATACTACAATAGTTCGATTTTTGCAATGTAGTAGAGGTATGTGAGCGCTATCTTTTGCGGAAGCGATCGGTTTGGTGGGGTAGATGGAGGTTGGAGAGTTGATCTTTCATCCTCGTACTCTTTCCCAGAAGATTCATATAGATTACATAGTTGCTCAAAACCTTCTTACCATACTCTCTGGCCTGCTCGTTGGATAGTCGCTCCAGACTCAGCCACGGTTCGTATCTGCCATTGCCACTGAAGAGTCTGCCTCTTTTAAGCATCCTTTTGGTGTATCCTATGCCCGCATTGTAGGCATATGCCACGAAGAGAGGGTGTTGGAGCCATTTATGGAGGTAGTTCAGGTGTTGGTTGGCATATACGAGTGCTACCTTCGGGTCGAAGAGCTCGTCGTAATCCCTCCTCTCTCCTCTCTGTTTGGCGATATGCTCTATGAGAAAGGGCATCAACTGCATCATTCCTATGGCAAAGGAGCTCGATACAGCTGCAGGGATGAATCTACTCTCCTGCCGTGCTATGGCGTAGAGCATCGCCTGTCTCTCTATCGATAGCCGTGAGAGTAGATCTCGGTAGGGTATCGGGAAGAACTGCTTTTTGTCTCTGCTCTCCTTGGCGAGAATATAGCTGTAGTAGCCCACACCCTCGCCATAGGCATATCTCGATGCGAGCTTCTCGAACTCTTTGTTATCAGCGTCGGAGAATATCTTTTTCTTGAGTCTCGCCCATGCTATCGGATCGTATAGCTCATCGCTTCTTTTCCCCTTTTTGGGAAGTTTGGGTACGATGACACTTGGATAGTCTCGTCCGAGCATATCGCGTGCATAGAGGGTATAGATATTGACTTCGTAACTTCTGCCGAGGCGTTGAAGATAGCTCTTTTTGTGGCTTGTCAACCAACTCCAGAAGAGAGCTTTGTCGGCCTCTTCTCTGCTTTTCGCCTTTTTTATCGAGTCGTTGAAAAAAGCTGCCGCTACAGCCCTTTTGCCTTTCGAAATGGCGCCGAGTGCCAGCTCGAACTCGAGCCCAAAAGAGATTTTGTTGCCTCTTGCGGGGAGATAGAGCAGAGCCGAAGATAGTTTGGGGAGTCTCTCTTTGCGTATCTTGCGAATGAAGGTATCGATCCCTCTTTGCATCGTCAGCTCCAGCCACTCCCTGCGCGATGGTGTATGGTCGAGCCTTCTTCTGCCCTCTCTTCCCGCATTGTCGAAGACGAATATCTTCATGGCGCAAGAGAGTTTGTGCCATCTCTCGAGAGGATTGCTGCAAGAGACTACATCCCTAGTGACAGCCTTTTTGATTTTGAGTCTCTTCTTCTTGGCAGGGGAGAGACCAGAAGCGATATGTGAACGCTTTTTGTGCAGTCTTCTTCCCGTCTTTTTCAGATAGGCTTTTTGTAGTTTGTCGTTGATATGCTTTATCTGACTTACAACCTTTTGGGCTTCGTCTCTCTTCGTACTCCTCTGTCTCAGAAAACGCCAGATATAGTAGTCTTTTTCGATACTTCGGGGCATCTTTTGCAGTTGGTGCAAAGTTATATTACCCGCCCCGCAAAATGAGAAAAGTAGTACGACAAATAGAAGAACGAGAGAGAACCTCATCTCTCTATCCTCATCCAAGCAGAGCCTTCATAGCAAAATTGTCTATGAACTCCAGTGCGAGTATTATCGCTATGGGAGAGAGATCTACACCGTTTATCACAAGAAAAGGCATCTTCTGCCTCACCCATATAAAGAGAGGATCGCTTATCCTGTAGAGTGTCACGATAATAGAGCGTACCGTGGGGTTGCTCGGATTCGGCTGTACGAAGCTCATGATAGCCGCGATAATTACAATCCAGATATAGAGACCTATTACCGTATGAATCAGTTGTGCCAGTGCGAAACTTAGTGCCGACATCTTGCTACCTCCATTATATATGGTTTTATCACTTCATATACCTTTTCCACCTGCGGCCCCTCTTCGGCGCCACAGATGAGCAGTGTAAGCGCCATATGGACCCTTTCGACATCGAGAGAGTATTTTTGTGCGATATACTCTCTCAGCTCTTCGAACTTTTCGAAAAAGGGAGCCTCTTTGAGAGCTTCGCCGACGATTTTCATCTCCCGTGCCCACTCTCCATCGCACTCGGCAGGGCCGAAAACAGTCTCGATTCTTCGCTCCAGCTCCACTATGGTAGAGCACTCTGCGAGATAGAGTTTCGCCAGTTTGCCTATAGCCCTGTCGGCGAAACCGAAGATACGGGAGAGCTCCCTCTCGTCCATGCGGGATATATGCTCCCTGTCTATCTCTGCGAGCTCTTTTATGTCAAATAACCTCTTCGTGTCGTATATCTTGCCGCTGTCGAAACTTTCGACCGCTTCAGGCATGGTGAAGATACGCGTCGGTGCCCGATATGTGCAAAGGAGCAGATAGTTGATGACGGCATCTGGAAGATAGCCGTCGAGGAGAAGTTTTTTCGCCGAAATGGGGGCGTTGCCGACAAGCAGCTCGGGCAGATGTAGGTAGCGCCTCTTCTGGGTATAGCCAAGAGAGTTCTCTATATGTATCTTTCTGGCCGTATCTACGAGGCGCTTCTCCTCCTCTATCACGAAATCGACCCCGTCGGCCATATTGTCGCAGGCAGAGGCGAAGAGTGTCGAGGGGGAGCCGTCGGCTTCGAGTAGCACGAAGCTTCCCACCTCGTGGGCCTCGATTTGTACACTCCCCAGCCTCTCGTCTTCGAAGCTTATGGGTGAGGAGGGTTCGGCGATTACAATCTCGTATCCCGACCCCTTCCGCGCCTCTTTTGCAGATGCTTCCGAAGCGATATCTTCGCTGTGCGAAGCGGATGCGAAGGCTTTGCCGCTCTCTACGAGCTGTACGGCGAGATGCTGGTATCTACCCACTCTATCTCTCTGTTCTATCACCTGGTCCGCTACGATGGCGAATTTGGAGAGTATCTCCTCGAGCTCTTTTCTACGCTCGTTCCCATCCCGGGTACTCCTGCCATCTTCTATCGTGAGGATGAAGCCCTCTGCACGCTTTCGGGCGACTATATAGTTCACAAGAGCGATGCGGAGTCTCGCTATATCGATATCATCTTCGCGTGAAGCGCTGAATAGAAGCATAATCTCTCCATCTGCTTTTTGGCGCAATTATAGCCAAAGAGCCTGCATATGGCCACTCTTCACTCCTCCTTCTCCTCTTTTGCCTCTTCATCGTCGCTTTCACCGCCCGTAACGGTATTGACTATTGCGCCGCCGGCCGAACCTATTATGTCGAAGCCGGTGGAGATTACGGCTCCGGTAAGCTCCACCGGGGCGGTGACTATGGTAGTACAGCCGCCCAGAGAGAGTGCGATGGCAAAGATGGCTCCGCAGAGGCGGATTCGGGAGAGTTTCATCCTTTTCATTCGCGACTGAAACTCAGGACTTTTTCGTTTTCGTCGAGCAGAGTCAGATTGGAAGCTCCCATCGACTCTATTTCATATATCTTTATGGGGTCGTCGAGATATCTGCTCCTGAAATCTTTCGCGAGCCGGTTTATATCGTTGGCTCCAAAACCTCTGGTCTCCTCCACACTCGGGATTTTCACCTGTTGCCACACTATCACGAGACTCTTGCCCGAGACCTTCCAGATACCGTCTCCTATCACTTTCAGATTCTTTATCAGATATCCACCCCTGCTTATGGTCGTACTCATGACGATATGTACCGTCGCGGGATTGAAGGTGATATCCTCTCTCTCCTGCGTGAGTGTAGCATTGCTTTTGCCGCTTCTCTCGGTGTGCCATCTGCCGTAGAGCCCTTTCGCCCCGCCCCCGTAGAGAATCGACGATAGAAGAGCCGCCAAAATCACCATATTTCTCAACATCCACTATCCTTTAATGTTTTGCATCGAGGTAGTATCCCTCTCCAGAACTGTTCTTTATGAAATCTCTTTCGGTTTTGTCTCTCAAGCGCTTTACGAAGACTCTGACTGCGTCGTCCGTGGTCTCCGTCCCTTTCCACAGGAGCTCTTTTATCTCCTCTTTGGATATGAAATATCCCGGTCTGTGTATCAGAGTGTCGATGAACTGGGTCTCTCTCAATGTCAGTCGGACTGTCTCACCGCTTTTGAGGAGAATCTTGTTCTCCCTGTCATAGAGAAAATTCTCTCCGATTCGAGTATGGTTTTTTTGAGAGATCTCCCGGGCTATGGTGCATATATACTCCAGAATCTCTTCGGGGTCGAAAGGTTTTATGAAATATTTGACGACCCTCTCCTCTATAGCGCTGAGGAGTTTGTCCCTGTCGCTATATGCGCTCAGTATTATCACGGCGGTATCCGGCGCTATACGGTGAATCTCCCGTGTCATCTCCAAGCCGTCCATTCCGGGCATAGTGATATCGGTTATCACGATATCGGCTCTCCTCTTTTCGAAGAGCTTCAGACCTTCGTGTCCGTCGTGAGCGGTATCGAAATTTCCGAATCTGTAGGCTATGGCCTCTTCCATCAATTCCGAGAGCTTCTTCTCGTCCTCTACATACAACAGATTCAATCTTTTGAGCAGTTTATCGCAATTCATACCTGTGATTATACCTTCTGTCGCTTTCTTTCGGCCGTTGTCCTACGCTCGCCCTCTCTTCTTCCTTTCGGTATCCTGATGGTGAAAAGAGCTCCCTCATCTTCGTTTTTCACACTGATGGAACCTCCGAAACTCTTCTGTATTATCAATCTGCTCATGAAGAGCCCCAGCCCCGTACCCTGACTGCTGTGTTTGGTACTGAAGTAGGGTTCGAAGATTTTGTCTATGATATCTTCGTCGATACCGCCGGCATTGTCGGAGACCACTATCACGGCATCCCTCCCGTCCTCTTCGAATCTTATCCTTATAAGGCGCCTGCGCACATCCGCGCTCAAAAGAGCGTCTCTGGCGTTTTGGAGTATGTTTAGCAGAACCTGGGTTAGCTCGTTGGCTATACCCATCACCACGATATTGCCATCCCCCTCCACCTCCACCTCTATATGATCCTTCTGCAGGGCTTTGGCTATGAGTGCTAGGGCATCTTTTTTGCTCTCCGAGAGACTGAAAGCCACCATCTTCCTGTTGGGCTTGAAGAAGTCCATGAAGTTCTCCAGTGTCTGGGACATCGTGGCTATGATCTTTTTGCCCTCCTGATATATCTTCTCCACCTCCTCCTCTCCCTTCCCTCTGGAGACGGCACTCTTCATATTGTACATAGTTAGTTGAAGTTCCGTCAGCGGTTGCCGCCACTGGTGGGCTATATTGGCACTCATCTGCCCCAGACTGGCGAAGCGGGACTGCCAGAGCAGAATCTTCTGTTTCTCTTTGTTTTTCTCTATCTCTCTCCTTACCCTCTCTTCCAGATTTCTATTGAGTTCGAAGAGCTTTTCGGTTTGAACTCTTACCCTCTCTTCGAGTGTTTTGTTGAGAGTTTCGAGCTCTTTCTCCTTCTCTTCGAGATGAATCTTGAGCTCCACCTCCCTCGTGACATCGTATCGGATGGCTACGAATTCGAGAATCTCACCCTTCTCGTCGAGTATGGGCACTATCGTAGTATTGACATAGAAGGTACTGCCGTCCTTGGCCATATTCTTGACCGTGGATTTGTAGGTCTTTTTCTGCAGTATCGTATCCCAGAGTGTTTTGAATTTTTTCGCCGGTACATCCGGATGTCTGACGATATTGTGGTTTCTGCCTATAAGCTCTTCGCGACTATATTTCGAAATTTTGCAAAATTCGTCGTTGACGAAGGTTATTATTCCGTCTATATCCGTTCTCGATACGATATTGGAACTCTCTATCGCTTCTACATACTGTTTCAACATGACATTATTATGGCAGATAGTTGATTAATGAGTGATGTTATGCTACTCTATCGCGATCTATCAATTGCACAGGAGAGGGTATGGGTGCTGAAAAACTGGAGAAGATAGAGTGTGTCGGTTTCATACTGAAGCCCGATTCGCCCGATATGAAACCCATCTACGAGAAAGTGAAGCGGAAGTTCGAGAAGAGAGGTATCGAGGTACTTCTCGCCGAACGCTCGGCAGGGATGATAGGTGAAAGGGGGGTGGATTTCGAAGAGATGTGCTCTCGGGTGGACTTTCTCGTCTCTTTGGGAGGAGACGGTACTCTGCTCTCGCTGGTGCGCAGAAGCTACGGCTGGCACAAAGCGGTATTGGGTATAAACGCCGGAAATCTCGGCTTTCTCGCCGATATAGTCATAGATGAGCTCGATCCCTTCCTCGACAAGCTCTTTGCCGGCGAGTACAGAATAGACGAGCGGATGATGATGGAGGGTTATATCGAGAGTGGAGGAGAGAAGAAGAGATTCTACGCATTCAACGACCTCGTCATAACCAGACCTACCATCTCCAAAATGGTCAAAATCAACGCATACATAAATGATGAGCTCTTCAACCACTACCGGGGTGACGGGCTCATACTCTCCACACCCACCGGTTCGACAGCCTACAATCTCGCCGCCGGCGGTCCCGTGCTCTATCCGTTGACGAAAGCCTTCATCATGACTCCCATCTGCGCCCACTCCCTTACGCAGAGGCCACTCGTGGTGCCGGCGGATTTCGAGATAGGGCTGTGTTCTCCCGACAGAGTGGTGGCCATGATAGACGGGCAGGACTCCTACGAGATGGAGGGCGGAGATATTCTGAGGGTCAGGGGGGCGGCGATAGGCGCCAAACTTCTGCATAGAGTGGAGAGAAACTATTTCGATGTCCTGAGAGAGAAACTCTCATGGGGTGAAGAGGAGTAGGGGAGATGGACTCTGCAAAACTCTCTGAAGATATTTTTGGATAAACTTGAACCCAACAAAAGATGGAGGTGAAGATGATCCGCTTTTTCGTGGATATAGAATCTACCGGTATAGATCTCGAAAGAGATAGAATAATACAGATAGCGCTAATCGAGGATAGAGACGGAGAGACGAAGGTATTCAACGACCTCTGCTATACCGATTTGAAGATGAGTTACGAAGCCATGGGGATACACCATATCACCCCCGATATGCTCGAAGACAAATATTGGCCCTATGAGACGGATGCCTTCATGGAGCTCGAGAAGAACAACAGCCCCGAAAACTATTTCGTCTCACACGGCAACGAGCTCGATTTGGCCATGCTCAAAAACGAGGAGCTCGATTTGAAAATGAAGCTTGTGGATACCGATATCTGTTCGAGACATCTCCTCAAAGATGCCGAGGGCTACAAGCTTCAGACTCTGCGCTATCAGTACGGACTATACAAGAGAGAGAAGGAGTTCGCGAAAAAACTCGGGATAGAGGAGCTCAATCCCCACGATGCGCTCAGCGATGCGGTTTGGTGCTATATGCTGACGGAGTTTCTGCTCGAGAAGGTCGACGGAGATATGCAGAAGCTTGTGGAGCTGACGAAAACACCCGTACTGCTCGAGAAGGTGACATTCGGCAAATACAGAAACGAGGGCTACACCTTCGAAGAGCTCTTCAAGATAGAGCCCGGCTACTTCGTATGGCTGTACAACAGGCTCGCAAGAGAGTGGCCCGATCTGGAATATACGGTGGAGCACTGGCTCAAAACGGATCCGTACTACTGGAAAAAAGCGCAGGAGGAGAGAAAAAAGCTGACTATGAGCAGTATGAGTATCAAGAGTTGACAAGAAGTCGGATTCCGCGGGGGAAGACCCCTGCCTCTTCAGCAAAGAAGCAGATCGGCAGGAAGCTGCTCCTCCTGACCAGGAAAGATACTCTCCACATTCAATTGCGGATGGATGAGCTCTCTGAGTTTTTTCTGTACGACCATCTTCGTGGTCATCACGCTCATCGAACAGCCGTTGCAGGTGCCTCCGAGTACGATATATGCAGTAGCGTCTTTTATGCCTTTGAATTCCATCGTACCATCATGCGATTTGACATAGGCTTCTATCTCCGGCAGATAGTTTTTTACGGCGACACAGAGGTCTTCGTCGGAAAAGGGCATCATTTTTCACTCCTTCAGAAAATCGGCTGAGGGAATATATCCAAAGTTGTTTAATTGTAGATAAAATATCAGAAATTTTCCGGAGTGGTCGAGGGATGAAAAAGCGTATCGAGAAAGTCAGAGGGAGAATAGCGGAAAACCCCGTACTCAGAGAGAGTGCGAAGGCGATGAAACCCAACAGGAGTTTCTGGGGAGTGGCTGGGGTGATACTCCTCTTCATAGCACCGGAAATCGCGGCTTTCATATGGGGTGGGGAGATTACGGCCTATGCCCATGCCCGTGTGTTGACGGAAGCCAACCCGATGCTGAATATGATTTTCAAAATGGTGGAGATGATCTTCGAGGATGGAGGCAGCTGGCTAAATCTCTCGATAGGTTTGGGATTGCTATACTGGATATATCACGACTGGAGAGTCGAAAAGTCCGCAGAGAGTTGAACTACTCTTAGATTCTGCCGCCGTGCCGCCGAAAAAGCCGCCCAGGTTTTGGCGAGCGACGGCTATCTACGAACCACTCAGGAGAGCTCTTACTTCTTCACACCCTTTACCCATGCCGTCATGTCGTCATGAGCCTTCGGATTGGGAGCGTCCATGAAGGTGAGAGTGAATTTATCCTCCTCTTCGACCACCGCTATGCTTCTTGGGCGTACGGCCGCCATCTGGGGCACGGGCAGTTCGCGACCGAAGCAGAAGACTATTATCTTCACATCCGTGATATTTTCGTTCATCACATGCTCTTCGAGATTTTTCGTATGGCTATAGTGGTCGAAGATAGATATGAAAACAGCTGTCGGATGAGCATCTATCGTCTCCTTGAGATAGGCGATAATCTCATCGGTGCTGGAGAATCTGGCCTCGTCCTTGCCTATTTCGAGAGCCTGAATGGGGTATGTATCTTTTATGGTCATGCTTTTCATCTAAAAGTGCTCCTTGCTAAAATTTGTGCAATTATATATAAACGAGTTGAATTTTCTCTTCCTATTGAAAATTAATAGCGATATTGCATAAATATACCAGACTATAGCTATCACCCAAATCCCGATAGATATCGTTTTTAATATGCGCTTTCAATGTGGCAACTCTAACTAAATCGATTTTTGCATTAAATTTACTTTCCAATTCAGCAATTAACTTTAAATATTCAAAGTCTGCTCCTATATCTTTTTATATTATATACGAACAACTTTTCTCTGACTCAATATAAAGATGTAAAAAAGGTAAAGTAAACCCAGACAGAGACGCGAGAGGAGCCGCGCCTCATCTTTGTGCTTGAGTGATATATCAGTCTCTTCCTCGATCAACGGCCTTGAGATAGATGGATAGTCCTATCATCAATGCCGAAATACCCAGCATCAGCGCCACCGCATAGAGTAGTTTGTAGGGATCCGTTATGGCGAACTTGAAGACCAACATCAACGCCTCTATGGAGAGTGCTATGATGATAGAGCCCAAGAAACGGACCATCGTTTTGTGTATATCGTCTTCGGCGTGTTTGTTGTGGGAGCCGAGGACCTCCTCTTCGAAAATAGCCTTTACCAGATCGAAAATAGCGAGCGAAAGAGTCAAGAGAATGGTAGATTCGAACATCTCCTTCACCGCTATGTGCTTAAATTCGTATCCGGTGCGTATAAAGCTATCTACACCCTTTACGAAAAGCAGAAGAGCTACGGCGAAAAGAGCTACACTAAAAGCCGAATAGACCCACTTTATCACCTTTCCGCTTACGGAATCGATGGATGCAGGATGTATCATCTCGAGGATATTTTCGAGTGTGATATCGGTACATACGATATAGAGCAACTCCTTTTTTTCGTCGAGAATGGGATATGCTGCCGTTACTACCAGTCTATTGCCGCCAAGAGACGGATAGGGGTCCGTCAAGACACACCTCTTCTCCTTGATTATACGGTAGTAGTAGGCTCGATTACTTCTGCTCTCACCCATCCCTTTTCGGGCGAATTCGGGATCTATACTTACGGTGTTGATTACCTGTTTTCCACTTGGATCCAGTATGTATAGAGAATCTACCTTGCCTATCTCGTTGCCGAGCTTTCTCATGCCCGCAACGAGGTCGTCGATACTTATGCCCTTTCTTCTGTTGGGTAGGTTTCTCTCCATGATAAAACATAGGTACGCACGCGCCTTGGTCCGTATTTCGGAAAATTCCTGAATCTCTTTTATCTTCATCTCAATCCTTCAGGCTACCTATACTTTGAGAAAACGATATCTTCTCTCCTGTTTCGACAGTGTACTTCAGTGCTTTGGCCTCACTCAAAACAACAATCGTCGAGCCCATCTCGAACCATCCAAAGAGTTCACCCTTTTTCATCTCAGTAGGCTCCTCATAGTCGAAGTAGAGTCGTTCTGCCCCACTGCCTCGGTTGGTATTTACCCTCTTTTCGAAAGTGAGCACCATCCTGCCTACATTCAGTGCGCCCACGAGTACCATATAGTGTATCTTCCCTGCCCGGTCTCTACATTTGAGCACCACTCTCTCGTTCTCTATGTAGAGATTGGATTTGTTTTTGAGCAGGGGCATATTGACGGGATAGAGTTTCCCCGGAATATGGGCGCACGACTCTATCTTCATATCGAAAGGGATATGGTATCTGTGATAGTCTTTGGGCGAGAGATAGAAGTTGATATACTCTCCGCCTTCGAGTTTAGCGATATCTTCTGCGTAGTATTCCGTCAAAAGCTCCCGTATCGAATAGCTCATACCTTTTATCTGATATGCTCTCTCACTCTCTATCTTGCCCATATCCACCACTTTGCAATCACACGGAGATATCACGACAGATGGGTCAAAATCTATCTCTCTGGCACTTTTGAGCGCCCTCGTGAAGAGCTTGTTGAGAGATTTGTAGTCTCCCGGTTTCTGAAATTCACGCATATCCAAGCCCATCACTCCAACATAAGAGTGGTTTATGATACTCTGTAATACCGATGGAAACTCTCTATCGGCGAATTTGCCAAAGAGTGTCGAAAAGAGTGCACTATAGTGCCTATCCATCACTTTCCTTCTTCAGATAGTATTCGAGCGCCTCTTTCATAAGCTCTATATGATAACTCTCCTGATAGTTGATGAAGTCGAAAAAGCTCGCCAACTCTTCACTCTCGGCTGCCACCGCTTCGGAGAGCTCCCTACACTGCTCCTTGGCCGCCTCCTCTTCGCTGATTCCATTCCTGAGAAACTCCACGACATTCTCCACTTTGTAGAGACTTTTGTGGATGACTCTGGGCACACCAAGAATCCCCATATCACTCATCATCTGCCCGAAACTTCTGAGATGAAAGAAGCTCTCGTCTATCATTATCTGGAAAATTCTGTTGAGAAAGGCATCCTCGCTATGCACTTTGAGATAGTTGTAGATCATAATGAGCTCATACTCCTTGTAACTCTCTTCGAAAAGAAATAGAGTCAGTGCATCGGTAGCCTCTTTGCCAAGCCATATATTTCTATAGACCCTCCTTACCGAAAAAGCCTCCACTTTTTCGTCTGGAAGCTCTTTTACTATCGACTCCATATAGCTTAGGTCACTCTCTATTCTGTGTCTGAGAGCCTCGTCGTCACAGTTGATAGCGAGCAGTTCGAGATCCGTCATTCTGGAGTATATATTGTCCAGAATTACCTTGAGATTATCTACCTTTATAGGTATGTTGTCTCTGTCGTAGTCATAATCGATACCGTTTTTCAGCAGGTCGTTCTCTATCCAAGTGAGATGACGAAACAGAATATCCGAAAATTCATAGAGCGTATGTTTGCTCTCCCCATTTTTGCTCATAAAAGCGGCCATCAAAGTGACAAGCCAAGCTTCGTGCGTCTTTCTCAAAAGTGTTTTCATTCTACATCCTTCTCTTTCACTACACAGCTATTTTTGATTTTATATACCATCGCCGGAATCTCAGGATTCTCTCTCTTGCCGATATAGGTATCCATCGCGGCTTTGAGTGCGAGCGCCACCATCTCCGAACACGCCGCCTCTTCGGGGGGTACATTTTCGAGCATCCCGAGAGTCACCGCCACGAGCTGTTCACCCATATCGAAATCTATCCCCTTGGCTTCCGAAGTTATTATAGACCCGGCGACTACCGTCGTCATACATCCGATAGCCTGGAATCGGATATCCGTAATGAGGGGAGGCTCCCCCTCCTTCTCGGCGACTCTCAAAAAGAGTATCACCTTCTCTCCGTTTTGGGGATTCTCCCCTATCCCCACCGCATCGGCATCATCCATGGAACCGTAGTTTTTTGGATTGGCCATATGCTCGATTATCTCGTCATCGAATTGCACTCACTTCTCCTTTTTTCTACCGTCATTATTGTCTCGCTTTTATTATACCAATATGAGAGAGAAAAAGTTAGATAGTCTTGTCGTTAAATTTTCATTTAAGCGAAAATATGTATAATTTCGCCGTTCTTATCGAATATGCGGATGTGGCGGAATTGGTAGACGCGCTAGATTCAGGTTCTAGTGGGAGCAATCCTGTGGAGGTTCAAGTCCTCTCATCCGCACCATAGATTCAAAGCAACTCTTGCACATAAAAACTCTTTTCACACCTGAAATTGTCACTGTATAGAAGAAGAGAATCGATAGAATTTTATATCTTGGATCCACCATAGTACTTTCTCTCGATCCAAAAGATGGAGAAGTCGTTTTCAGGACACTTACACTTCATCATCCAAGACAATATGATATAGCCAACTATCTTCTCTCGAGGAAGTTCATGCTACGATACCATTTTATCGAGAGTTTCTACCGTAATAGACACAAAAACCATCATCTACTTGAAATTTCGGAACTTAGGCAAATGCACTCCATAGTACAAAACAATCGCGACACAGGCTGTGCACTCAAATTGATAGATAGACCCGAAGAGGAGATTCTCGACAGAGCACTCAAAATGATGAATAGATATAAAGAACTCAGCAGGGAAGAAGAGAAGAGATTACTATTGATGCTCCGTCTGCTGCGAGCGATGCACTACAGTTGGTGGTTCACATCTTGGGGAATCGATGAGTGTCTCGCTTCGCTCTATCAGTTGCCCCCTTTATGTGGCGATGAAATACACTCTCGACTTCGAATTCAACCCAAAAGACTTCGTTGGCGGGCGCATCACTGATAGAGCTTTGAAATCATGGTTAGACTTTTCAACGAAAAAGTCGTTCATACACCGGCAAATCCCAGAGAGCATAGGGAAAATCTACACAAATGCTTCGACACTGTATATAAGACTCCACCGGCGACTAAAGTCGCCGCCCCTGAAGAGTTGTAAT
>CAJXJF010000054.1 GCA_913054475.1 uncultured Nitratifractor sp. | reverse complement strand
TGGGTGACAGGAACATTGACCGACGATTCCGTAATAGAAGATTTGGCCTCACATAAGCAGCAGGCGCACTACAAAGGCGATATAGCGGCTATAAGCGCTGGCAAGAAAGCCTCCGGCAAAATAGAACTCGATGTCGATTTCGGTGCGTCCCGTTTCGAAGGGGCGATGAATTTCGCCAAAGATGGAGGTCCGCGATGGAAGGCCGATATCAAAGATGGACAGATGCGTGCCAATGGTCTTTTCAGTGAGCACATTCAATCTTCCGTCGATAGCGATGTAAAAGATATCAGAGGCTCGATGACCGGCAACTTTTTCGGCCCCAAAGCCGAGGCGGTAGGGGGAAGTTTCGGGCTCGAAAGTGACGATGCAGGTTCTGCGAGCGGAAGTTTCGGAGCCAGAAGATAGAAAAAGTAGAGCCAAAGACGAAACTCGCCATGCCCGATAGAGCCCCTTTTTGGATACCGGTCTCATCATGAAAAAGTGGATGGTGGCTCTTTTTGTCTGGGTCGTGATGATAGGGGGCGGTATCGTTTTGAATATATTCCTCCCCCATACCTTCCAATCGATAGAAAAGAGAGTGAGAGATTTTTTTTTCATCCTCAGAGGCCCTCTGCCTACAACGGGGAAGGTGGTCATTGTGGATATAGACGAGAAGAGTCTCGCGGCCATAGGACAGTGGCCGTGGGAGAGAGATGTCGTGGCGAAACTTCTTCGTAAATTGACGGATATGGGTGCCGGTATAATCGGACTCGATATCGTCTTCGCCGAAAGAGACAAGACCTCTCCGGCCTATCTCAACGAGAAATTGAAGCTCAATCTGAACTCTCCGGAAGATTACGATTCGATTCTCTCCAGGACGATAGCCTCGACACCCACGATTATCGGATATATCTTCGATATGAATGAGATTCACAAAGGGAAGTATCCTCCAGATATTCCGGCGGTGATTGTGGAAAAGGGAGAGAGTGTGGCAAGTGTGCTCCCCGAAGCCAAAGGTGTGATTGCGAATATAGATACAATCAACGACAATGCCTACTCCGGTGGATTCATAAATACCATTCCCGACGAATCGGGAATGATTCGCGGTGTACCGATGCTTATGAGTTACGATGAGACACTCTACCCCTCCCTTACGCTGGAGATGGTCCGTATAGCCTACGGAGTGGAACGGATAGAGGTGATATACGGGGAGAGTATCGGGGTGGAGAGTCTGAAAATCGGAGAGTTGGAAATACCCACCGACAGGCACGGCAGAATGATGGTGAATTTCAGAGGACCTTCCCATACATTCAAGTATATCAGTGCCGTGGATATTCTCGATGGCAATATTTCGCAAAAAGAGATAGCTGGCAAATTCGTTCTTCTGGGTACCTCCGCCGCCGGTCTTTTCGATATGAGAGCGACACCCTTCGACAGTGTGATGCCTGGTGTCGAGATACATGCCAGTATCATAGACAATATGCTACGGGGCGATTTCCTCTCTAGGCCCGGCTGGACCGACGGTGCCGATCTTGTGATATTTGTCGTCATTTCGACATTTGTCTTTCTACTCTTTCTTGGGACGGGAGCTTTGTGGCAACCCTTTCTTCTCCCAATTCTTGCTTTTGGTATCTACTACCTTCTTAGGTGGATTCTCTTTACCCAAGGGATATTGCTAAATACTCTCTACCCCTTCGTTGCGCTCATATCAGCCGCCATATCGGCTATGCTTATAAACTACTTTTTCGAAACCAAACAGAAACTCATCATACGGGAGAAGTTCGCCAAGAAAGTTTCCCCTGCGGTTGTGGAGGATATTCTGGAGAGCGAAGAGGAGAATCTGCTATCTGGCAGAGAGGAGAATGTAAGTGTCTTCTTCAGCGATATACGCAGCTTCACCACGATATCCGAAAAACTGGGGTCGCCACAGAGAGTGATCGAGCTTCTCAATTTCTATATGACTCCCATGACCGATATAATTCTGGAGAGTGGAGGTACGGTCGATAAATTCATAGGGGATGCCATAATGGCTTACTGGAACGCTCCCAAAAGAGTGAAAGAGCATCCCGATGTGGCGCTTGTCTCGGCACTGAAACAGTTGGAAGTCCTAAAGGAGCTCAACTCCGAGATAGAGAAGCGTTTCGGCTTCCCTATAGCCATAGGTATAGGCATAAACAGTGGAACCGTAACTGTCGGGGAGATGGGCTCGAGAGGTCGTTCGGACTATACGATAATAGGCGATACCGTAAATCTGGCTTCGAGACTGGAGGGGCTCAACAAACTATATGGTACGCATCTCATCGTTTCGGAAAATACGAAAAGAGAGTTGAAACGGGACTATGTTCTAAGAGAGCTGGACCAGGTGAAAGTCAAGGGGAAAAAAGAGGCGGTGAGGATATATGAGGTGATTTCGCAAGGCAAGGCCGCAGGAGAGCTCGAAAAAGAGCTGCTGTTGCACCATGAGGCACTGCAAAGCTATTACGAAGGCAGCTTCGCCAAAGCACTTGAGGCTTTCGAGACTCTCCATGCCGACAATGAGAGAAAACTCTATGAACTCTATATACAGAGATGTAGATATTATCTCTCCCATCCCGAAGAGGGAGAGAGATTCGATGGTGTCTTTACCGCCACCACAAAATAGTACAATTACAGCCCGGAAATATGAAAGGGAGAGCAAATGGATTATGTAAGGATACTTGGTTCATCCGGAACCAAAACGGCCGATTCTGGGATGACCTCCATTCAGATAAGTCCGAAGGTGGTCATAGATGCGGGAAATCTCATAGAGGGGCTCGGTGAGGATATCTCCTCCATAGAGCATATTTTTCTGACACACTCCCATCTCGACCATATTCTGGATATACCTTTCATACTCGACCTGCTCTACGAAAGACAGGAGCGAAGCTTGAATGTCTATGGTCTCGCGCAGACGATAGAGACGGTGAAAGAGACCATATTCAACAATAGAATCTTTCCCGATTTCAGCCGAATCAAACTCCTCGATTCCCATCATACCGCTTTGAAGTTTCATGAAATATCATGTAGCAAATCCTACAAGATAGATGGTATGAGCATTACACCTTTTCCGACTAGACATACCGTTGCAAGTTGCGGTTACATTGTCCGCAAAGGTAAATTCTCCATAATGTTCACTTCCGATACCGGTCCCAACGAGAAGATCTGGGAGATACTCGATTCCGATTCCACGATAAAGACACTTATCACCGAAGTATCCTTCCCCTCCTCTTTCGAAAAGCTGGCACTCGCTTCGGGGCACTATACTCCCAAACTTCTCGCCGAGGATATGAAGAGTATGCGCAGAGAGGATTTGAGGGTCTTTGTGATGCATCTGAAACCGCTATATTACGAAAGGATAGAGCGGGAGATAGATGAGCTTGAACTTCTGAAAAACGGCGGTGCCATCCTCAAAGACGGCAGTGTGCTCAGTTTCGAGCCGGATATACCTTCGGCCAGGATAGCTTCGATGTCCGAGAGATTCGACAAACTCGTACAGACGGCGATAGCCCTCTCGGCGGAACACGATCACGATCTTTTGAATGAGAAAGTTCTGCAGACGGCTATGGAGTTGACGGGGGCCGACGGCGGAACGCTATATCTGCTCTCGGAGGGGGAAGAGTCTCTGGAGTTCAAAGTCCTGAGAAATATCAGTATGGGTATAAGTCTGGGCGGTAGCAGAGGAAAGGTGGACTGGACTCCCGTACCCCTCTATGACGAGGATGGGAGAGAGAACCACTCTCTCGTAGCCGCACACTGTGCACTCGAGAAGAGATTGATCAACATTCCCGATGTCTATAGTGCTACAGAGGGTTTCGATTTCAGAAATACCGAACTCTACGACAGCAAAAGCGGATACCACTCCAAATCGATGCTGGTCGCTCCATTGCTGGATTATGATGACAAGCTCATCGGAGTCATTCAGCTATTGAACAAGATCGATTCTTTCGGAAAGACGATAGCTTTCGATGAAAAAGACGAGAAGATTCTCACCGCTCTGGGCTCACAGGCCGCAGTCTCCATAAACAATCAGAAACTCATATCCGACCTCGAAGAGCTCTTCGAAAGTTTCCTCGCCACCATCAACCTCGCTCTGGACGAAAAGTCTCCCTATACCGCCGGACACATAGGCAGAATGGTGGAGTTGAGTATGATGCTCGCCGAAGCCATCAACGATGATGAAGAGTACTTTGCGCAGATAGAGTGGAGTGAGGATGAGATCAAAACAATCCGACTCGCTGCTATGATGCACGATATAGGCAAAATAACCACACCCGTATATGTGATGGACAAGGCGACGAAACTTCAGAGCATATTCGACAAGATAGAGTTGATAAAGCTTAGAATGCAACTCTACGGATGTGAAACGGGTTGCGAAGCTTTCCGTGATGTCGATGAGAATCCGATTCCCTGCGAAGCTTTGGATGAAGAGTTCGATTTTCTGCAAAAATCCAACGAGGGTGGAGAGTTTTTCGATGACGAGAAGATAAAAAGAATCGAAGAGATAGCTTCCCATACACTTTATATCGACGGCAGACGCAAAAATCTGCTCGATGACGACGAAGTGAAGAATCTCACGATACGCAAAGGTACACTGAGCGACGAAGAGCGCAATATCATAAACAATCATGCCGCCGTAAGTCTGAAAATGCTCCAATCCATTCACTTTCCGAAGAAGTATTCGAGAGTACCCGAAATAGCAGGAAGTCACCATGAGAAGATAAACGGCAAAGGTTACCCCAAAGGCTTGAAGGGAGAGGAGATATCCTTCGAGGCCCGTATTCTGGCCGTGGCAGATATCTTCGAGGCCCTCACCGCATCCGACAGGCCATACAAGAAATCCAAAAAACTATCGGAATCTATGAAAATATTGTGGTTTATGGCCAAGGATAATGAAATCGACAGGGAGATTTGCCGTTTCTTCTACGAAAAGGAGCTCTACCTAGAGTATGCTAGGAGATATCTTCCGCCGGAAAACATAGACGAAGTAAAACTCGATTTCACCTTCGCCAAAGAAGAGTGATAGCCGGAGTATCCGTATCTCTCGATATAATTAGTCGAGCAAAAGAGTAGGAGTGGATATGAGTAAAGAGAGTGGAAGAGTCGAGCTTCTGGCGCCGGCAGGCAATCTGGAAAAGCTCAAAATAGCGATCAATTACGGTGCCGATGCCGTATATGGAGGTACGAGCACCTTTTCTCTCAGGATAAGGTCCGGAAAAGAGTTCGACATGGACTCTTTCGCGCAGGGAGTCGCCTATGCACACGAGAGGGGCAAAAAGGTATATGTCACGATAAACGGCTTTCCCTTCAACTCGCAACTAAAACTCTACGAGAGGCATATAGCCGCTATGAGAGAACTCGGGCCCGATGCCTTCATCATCTCCTCCCCCGGTGTGGTGCGTATCTCTTCGAAGGTGGCTCCCGATATTCCGATACATCTCTCCACCCAGGCCAATGTGATGAACGCCTACGATGCAGCCGTCTATTACGATATGGGTGTAAGCAGGATAATAGCGGCCAGAGAGATAAGTCTGAAGGATTGCGAAGCTATCAAAAAAGAGTTGCCGCAGCTGGAATTGGAGATATTCATACACGGCTCCATGTGTTTCGCATATAGCGGAAGGTGTCTGATATCGGCCCTGCAAAGCGGACGGGTTCCCAATAGAGGCTCCTGTGCCAACGACTGTAGATTTCCATATGAGATATATGCCCACAATCCCGAAAGCGGAACCACCTTCCGTCTCGAAGAGGAGAGCGAAATCGGTACCTATATAATGAACGCCAAGGATATGAATATGGCCGAGCATATAGCCGATATTCTCGATAGCGGAGTGATAGACTCTCTCAAGATAGAGGGGCGTACCAAATCTCCCTACTATGTCGGAGTCGTCACCAGAGCCTACAGAAATGCCATAGATGACTACTATGCGGGGGTTTTCGATGCTGCAAGATATCAAAAGGAGCTATATACCACTCAAAACAGAGGCTTTACCGACGCCTATCTCATCTCGAGGCCTTTCGAGAGGAACGATACGCAATCGAAAGCCTTCACCATAAGAGAGGGTACACATCAGGTGGCCGCACTGGTCAACGAAGACGGTATGAGCTGGAGATGCAAAGACAAGAGTTGCGTGGGGGACAGACTCGAAGTGGTACTGCCCATAGGAGCTACCCTCGATGAGGTGGAGAACGAGTATGGAAAGGTGGAGATGGCCGAGGATGGAAAGTGGTGGCTGACTCTCAAGAGGATAGTGTCGGTGAAGGGGAAAGAGTTCGAATGTATCCACAGCGGTGATTTGAATGATATAATACTGCCTGAGAAATTTCCTTCATATACCATCCTGAGGCGCGATATCGTCGAAGCGAGACGCAAAAAGGGGCTCGATGGAGAGGGGCCACAGGCATATCAACGCAGAGAAGCTGAAAAATAGGGAGAAGCAATGAAGTTCGTATCGATAATAATCGGAAGCAAGAGCGATTATGAAGTGATGAAAGAGTGTGCCGAAACTTTCAGGAAATTCGGAGTGGCCTACGAGTTGATAATATCCTCCGCACACCGCTCGCCGGAGAGAACCAAGAAGTATATCAAAGAGGCCGAAGAGAAGGGGGCGCAGGCCTTCATTGCCGCAGCCGGCATGGCCGCACATCTTGCAGGTGCGGTGGCGGCGGCCACTACGAAGCCGGTCATAGGCGTACCCATGGCCAGCGGAGAACTCAGGGGGGAGGACGCTCTTTTGAGTACGGTGATGATGCCTGCCGGTATGCCCGTAGGCACCGTGGCCATAGGCAAGGCCGGAGCGGTGAACGCCGCCTATATGGCCATACAGATACTGGCTCTCAACGACGACGAACTCAGAGTCAAACTGCAGGAGGACAGGGTGAGCAAAGCCAAGAAGGTGGAGCTCGACTCCAAAGAGATAGAGGTGATTCTCTGAAACGGGTAAGCTTATCCTCGATACTCTCTCATAGCCGGAGAAGAGAAGTATGAAGAGCTGGAGAGTACTGGTGACGGGAGGAGCTGGATATATCGGCTCTCATACCTGTGTCGAGCTTCTCGAAGCCGGTTATGAGACTGTGATATACGACAATCTCTCGAACTCCAAAAAGGTGGTCGTAGAGAAGATAGAAGCCATAACGGGCAAAAGTGTGCAGTTTGTGGAGGGGGATATCAGAGAGAGAAAGAAACTCGGGAGTATATTGAAGGGCTGTGATGCCGTCATCCACTTCGCAGGGCTCAAAGCCGTGGCCGAGTCGGTAAAGTCCCCTCTGGAGTATTACGACAACAATGTCGCCGGCACCATAGCACTGCTTGATAGCATGAAGGAGGAGGGGGTAAAAAGGATCGTTTTCAGCTCCTCCGCCACCGTCTATGGAGAGCCCGAATCTCTGCCTCTTGAAGAGAGCTCTCCTCTGAGACCCACCAACCCTTATGGCAGAAGCAAGCTGATGATAGAAGAGATTCTAAGAGATCTCTACGCTTCCGATCCCCGATGGGCCATCATGATATTACGATACTTCAATCCGATAGGAGCCCATAGTAGCGGAGAGATAGGTGAGGATCCCGAAGGTGTTCCGAACAATCTGATGCCCTTCGTGACTCAGGTGGCGGTGGGTAGAAGAGAGAAGCTCGAGATCTTCGGCGGTGATTACGATACGAAGGACGGTACCGGGGTGAGAGACTATATACATGTAACAGATCTCGCCAAAGGCCATCTGAAGGCTTTGGAAAAACTCGAAAAACCCATCTGCGAAGCGGTAAATCTCGGTCGGGGAGCCGGATATAGCGTACTCGAGCTCATAAAGGCGTTCGAGAGAGTATCTGGTGTCGAGATACCGTATGAGATTACGAAGAGGCGCGAAGGCGATGTGGCCCGTATCTATGCCGATGCCACGAAGGCCGGGGAGCTTCTGGGCTGGAAGGCTGAATATGCCATAGAGCAGATGTGCGCCGATTCGTGGAGATGGCAGAGAAAAAATCCCGACGGCTATGTGGAGTGATATGCTCCTACGCTAAAGAGCTTTAAGATAAAATCTATATTAAAAAATCAGGATATATATATGATATCTCACGAAAAAATAACACATCTAAAACAGTTGGAAGCGGAATCCGTCCATATATTGAGAGAGGTGGCTGCGGAGTTTTCCAATCCAGTGATGATGTACTCCATAGGCAAGGATTCTTCGGTGATGCTGCATCTTGCGATGAAGGCTTTCGCACCGGGGAAGGCTCCTTTCCCACTCCTGCATGTCGATACCAAATGGAAATTTCACGAAATGATAGAGTTTCGGGACCAGCGGGCCAAAAAGCTCGGTTTCGACCTCATCGTACACAGCAATCCCAGAGGACTCGAGATGGATATCTCACCCTTCGTACACGGCAGCAAGGTACATACCGATATCATGAAGACCGAAGCTCTCAAGCAGGCTCTGGATGCGGGAGGATACGATGCGGTCATAGGCGGTGCCAGAAGAGACGAAGAGAAGAGCAGGGCCAAGGAGAGAATCTTCTCCTTCAGAGATCGTAACCATAGATGGGATCCCAAGAATCAGCGTCCGGAGCTATGGAATATATACAATACGAGAATAAACAGGGGAGAGAGTGTCAGAGTCTTTCCACTCTCGAACTGGACGGAACTCGATATATGGCAGTATATCTACCTCGAAAAGATACCCATCCCTTCGCTCTATTTCGCCAAAGAGCGGCCTGTGGTGGAGTATGAGGGAACACTGATAAGCGTAGATGACGACAGAGTACCCGAAGAGCTCAGGAAAAAGGCGGTGATGAAGAAGGTGCGTTTCCGTACACTGGGATGCTATCCTCTCACGGGAGCCATAGAGTCCGAAGCCGAGACACTGCCGCAGATAATCCGTGAGATGCTTCTCTCCCGAAGCAGTGAACGAGAGGGCAGACTGATAGACAAAGACCAGGAAGGCGCCATGGAGAAGAAGAAGGTGGAAGGATACTTCTAGGATTGTCGGAAGGTTTCGGAAGAGGAGTCGTGGGGGAGCTGTAGGGTTCCTCGAGCATGATTTATGACTGGAGTATGTAAAGAGAGAGATTTGGATATGAGAGATAGAGAAAGAGAGAGTATAGATGGCGATATAGAGCAGTACCTCAGGGTGCACGAGCACAAGGATATGCTGAGATTCCTCACCTGCGGGAGTGTGGATGATGGCAAGAGTACGCTGATTGGCAGACTGCTCTACGATTCTAAAACCATCTTCGAAGATCAGCTCGAAGCGGCGGAGAGCGAGAGCAGAAAATATGGCACGACAGGGGAGAAGATAGACCTCGCCCTCCTCGTGGACGGACTGCAGAGCGAAAGAGAGCAGGGAATCACGATAGATGTGGCGTACCGTTTCTTCTCTACGGACAAGCGCAAATATATCATAGCCGACACTCCGGGGCACGAGCAGTACACCAGAAATATGGTTACGGGTGCATCCACGGCCGATGTCGCCGTCATTCTCATCGATGCCCGCAAGGGTATATTGACACAGACGAGGCGCCACAGCTATATCGTCTCTCTTCTGGGGATAAAGCATGTCATCGTCGCCATCAACAAGATGGATCTGCTCGACTTCGATGAAGAGGTCTTCGAAAAGATTCGCCAGGATTACGAAGAGCTGGCGACACAGCTGGAGATTTTGCACCGCTACTTCATACCCATGAGCGCTCTGGATGGAGACAATGTGGTCGGAAGAAGCGGGCGCACACCCTGGTATGATGGGCCCTCTCTGCTGGAACTTCTCGATAGCATGGATATCTCCGCAGAGCAGACGCCGAAGAATTTCCGTTTCCCGGTACAGTATGTGAACCGTCCCCATCTCAACTTCAGAGGTTTCTGCGGGACGATAGCGTCCGGTTCGGTGAAAGTCGGCGACGAGATTACGGTTCTGCCTTCGGGCAGGAGTACGAGAGTCAAAAGTATCATCGACGCTGGAGATATCTCGGAAGAGAGGAGAGAGGTATATCGCGATAATGCACAGGCGCCCATGGCGGTGACAATAACGACGGAGGATGAGGTCGATATAAGTAGAGGGGATATGATAGTCCATACCCACAATGTACCGAGAATATCCAACAGGCTGAAGGTGATGATCGTCTGGATGGACGAGACCCCCATGCAGATCGGCCGTGATTACGATATCAAGAGGGCGACATCCGTCGCGACGGGACAGATAGAGCATATAAACTACAAGGTGAATATAAACAGTTACGAGAGAGAGATAGTGGAGCGCTTGGAGCTCAACGATATCGCATCGTGCCGTCTCGTGCTCAATCGTCCCATAGCTGCCGACTCCTACAGACAGAATCGGGCTACGGGGAGCTTCATCATAATAGACAGGATAAGCAACAATACCGTAGGTGCCGGGATGATAGTGGATGTGGCCAGAAGAGAGCAGGACAAGGTGCCGGCGGCGGAAGAGAGAGAGTATAGCGATGCGGAGAGAGAGCTCAACGCCTATATCAGAAAATTCTATCCCGAGTGGCACTGCAAGGCTATTTGACAGATGTATAGAGAGACCAACACCAGATCGATAGCCAAAGGGATCAGCTGGCGTATCGTAGCCACCAGTACGACGATAGTGATCGTCTATCTCTTTTTCGGCAGACTCGATCTCGCCATAGCCGCCGGATTGATAGAGACCGTACTGAAAGTGGCTCTGTATTGGGCGCATGAAAAGATATGGCAGAGGGTGAGATGGGGAAAGGAGCGTATCGAACCTTTCAACCTCTGGTTTACGGGACTTCCTCTCTCCGGTAAATCCACGATAGCCGACCTAGTCTATGAGAAGCTTCAGAAATATCAGATACCTCTGGAGAGGATAGACTCCAAGGATATACGGGAGTTGATTCCCGATATGGGCTATAGCAGAGAGGACCGCAACCGTCATATGATAAGGCTCGGACATCTCATAAGGACACTGCAGAAAAATTCCATATCGACGGTAGCATCTTTCGTATCTCCATACAGAGAGTCGCGCAAAGCAATCAGAGAGATGGTCAAGAACAATATCGTAGTATATGTCAAGGCCGATATCGAGAGTTGCAGGAAGAGAGACTACAAGGGTGTTTACGAAAAGGCGCTAAAAGGAGAGTTGAAGAACTTTTCGGGGGTCAACGATATATATGAAGAGCCTCGACATGCCGAAATCGTCATAGATACCGATAAAGTCACTCCCGAAGAGGCTGCCGAGACAATTGTGAAACATATCAGAAGGAAATATATAAAACTATGAAAAAGAGTGCAAACATAGTCTGGCACGAGCACAATATCGGCAAGAGTGAGCGCTGTACTCTCAAAGGCCACAAACCGGCCATCCTCTGGTTCACCGGTCTCAGCGGCAGCGGCAAATCGACAATAGCGGGAGCGGTGGAGGAGAGACTCTTCGAGGCTGGCATACATACATATCTTCTCGACGGAGACAATATACGAATGGGTCTCAATCGCGACCTTGGCTTCAGTGCCCAGGAGAGAGTGGAAAACATACGGAGGATAGGAGAGGTTTCCAGACTCTTCGTGGATGCCGGCCTGATGGTTCTTACTGCATTCATATCCCCCTTTCGCAGTGACAGGGAGATGGTGAGGGGTATGGTCGAAGATGGGGAGTTCATCGAGATATTCATAGATACACCCATAGAGGTTTGCGAGAGTCGCGACCCCAAGGGACTCTACAAAAGAGCCAGAAGCGGAGAGATTGCGGAATTTACCGGCATCAGCTCTCCCTACGAGGCTCCGCAGAGGCCCGAGATTCATATAGATACGCTGCGACTCTCCAAAGAGGAGGCGGCCGAAGCGATAGTGGCTTATTTGAAAAAGAGAGGTTATATAGAGAATGTTTGAAGAGATAGAGCTCGAAGAGATAGAGAGTATAGCGAGAGATGCCGCAGAGGCGATTATGCAGATATATAGCGGTGATTTCGATGTGGAGTACAAAGCCGACTCCTCTCCTCTGACCGTCGCAGACAGGAAATCGAACGAGATAATCTGCTCCTCTCTGCGCGAAAGATATCCCGACATTCCGATACTTTCGGAGGAGAATGCGCAGGTCCCCTACGAGGAGCGCAAAGAGTGGAAACACTACTGGTGTATCGACCCTATAGACGGCACCAAAGAGTTCATCAAAAGAAATGGAGAATTTACCATCAATATCGCACTGATATACGAGAATCGTCCGGTCCTCGGTGTGGTTTATGTGCCTGCGACGGGCGATATCTACAGTGCCAAGGAGGGTGAAGGGGCGTGGAAAAACGGTCGGAAGCTGCCTCTGTACGAGAGTGGGGGCTCCGATACAATCAGAGTGGTGGCTTCCAAGTCACATCTCTCCGAAGAGACGCAGAGCTTCATAGACCGTCTTGCGCAAAATTATGCGAATGTAGAGCAGGTATCCAGGGGCAGCTCGCTGAAGCTCTGTATGGTAGCGGAAGGCTCGGCCGATATCTACCCCAGACTCGCCCCCACGATGGAGTGGGATACCGCCGCTGCCGATGCCGTGGTCAGAGCTTCCGGCAAGATGAGTTATCGTCTCGATGCCGATTTGAAAAGGGATGGAGAGCTGATCTACAACAAGGAGAATCTTCTCAATCCCTGGTTCGTAGTACAATAGAGGAGAGGAGATGAAGGGAATAATTCTGGCCGGAGGGAGTGGAACGAGACTCTATCCTCTGACGCTGGCCATAAGCAAACAGCTGGTTCCGATATATGACAAACCGATGATCTACTATCCTCTTTCGGTACTTATGATGGCCGGAATAAGAGAGGTTCTTATCATAAGTACGCCAGAGGATCTGCCCCGTTTCGAAAAGGTTCTATCAGATGGCTCCAAGCTGGGTATGAGTTTCGAATATATCGTACAGCCCAAACCGGAGGGGCTGGCACAGGCTTTCGTTCTTGGAAGGGAGTTCATAGGTGACGACAGTGTCTGTCTCATACTCGGAGACAATATCTTCTATGGCCACGGTATGCGCAAGATGCTCGGAAATGTAGTATGCGAAGTCGAGAGAGAGAACAAGGCGGCTGTCTTCGGATACTATGTGAGCGACCCTGAGAGATATGGTGTAGTGGAGTTCGATAGAGCGGGCAATGTACTCAGTATAGAGGAGAAGCCGCAGAGTCCCAAAAGCAATTATGCCGTAGTGGGGCTCTACTTCTACCCCAACAGCGTGCTCGATATAGCCGCCTCGATAGAGAAGTCCGAGAGAGGGGAGTACGAGATAACCTCCATAAATCAGCACTATCTCGAAAAAGGGGAGTTGAAGGTGAAGCTCTTGGGGCGGGGATTCGCCTGGCTCGATACCGGTACACATGAAAGTCTGCTTGATGCATCGAGTTTTATAGAGACGATAGAGAAGAGGCAGGGGCTCAAGATAGCCTGCATAGAGGAGATAGCCTATGAGATGGGTTATATCGACGAGAGAGAGCTTCTGCAACTGGCAGAACCTCTACTGAAAAATCAGTATGGAAAGTATCTCGAAAAGAGAGCGAAAGAGGGGAA
>CAJXJF010000053.1 GCA_913054475.1 uncultured Nitratifractor sp. | reverse complement strand
TACATTATAATATAGCTCACAACGCCCATCGCCTCTTGGACTCGCTCACTCGCTATGTAAATCTCATAGTTGTATAATTTCGATATTATTTCGTCAATCTTACAAGGAAGCATAATGGAAGGCAAATTAGAAGAGCTCAAAAAAGTGGTACTGGGGGCGGGGAAGATTCTCAAGCGTGGCTTCTCGTCCAAAAAAGAGATTCATCACAAAGGGGTCGTGGACCTCGTTACACAATATGATATAGAGATCGAGAATTTCCTCAAGGAGCGCATCTGCGCTATCTTCCCCAATCACACCATTGTGGCCGAAGAGAGCAGTGATGATATATCAGGTGGCGGCTACGAGTTGGAAAAGGCAATCTATATAGATCCTATAGATGGCACGACCAACTTTATCCATGGTATTCCCCATTTCTCTATCTCCATCGGTATCTGGGAGATGGGAAGAGGGGTGGCCGGCATGGTTTACAATCCCGTTCTAAACGAACTCTACTGCGCACTTTCGGGCAAAGGTGCCTATCGTAACGAAAAGGCGATATCAGTCAGCAGTTGTAACAAGCTCCAGAATGCACTTGTGGCCACAGGATTTCCCTACAGTAAAACGGAGATGGGAGACTCCTATCACTGGGTAGTCGATACCATCGGCGAAATGCTTCCGCATATTCAGGATATAAGGAGACTTGGCTCTGCGGCACTCGACCTCTGCTATCTCGCCGAAGGAAGATATGACGGATTTTACGAAATAGAGCTCAAACCGTGGGATGTTGCAGCGGGTATTATCATTCTGGAAGAAGCAGGCGGAGAGCTCAGCAACCTTTATGGTTACAGATATATCTTCGGTAACTGCGGTATAGTGGCAAGTAACGGCTGGATACATAGAGAGATGCTCGAAAAGATTGCAAAAAATGAGTATAATTGTAACACTTGACCCAGATCAAGAAAATTTTTCCCAAAAGAGGATGAATTTTATCCGAATTGAGTCATAATATCCGCACCGCTTTGCACTACGGCAAAGAGAAAATTAAAAGGATAGATATGGCAACCGTAACTCTCAAAGGAAATGAGTGTAATCTCGCAGGTAACGAGCTCAATGTCGGGGACAAGGCTCCTGAAGTAAAAGTGCTAAAGTCCGATGACCTTTCGGAAGTGAGCGTAGGCGGAGCGAAGGAGAAGGCTCAACTCCTTATCGCAGTCCCCTCTCTCGATACTCCGATATGCGCTATGGAGACCGGCAAATTCAACAATCAGGTAGTCGGAATAGAGGGACTGGAAGTGACCGTAGTCTCTATGGACCTTCCCTTCGCAGCCAAGAGATTCTGTTCTACCGAAGGGATAGAGAATCTCACTGTAGCTTCCGATTTTAGAAACAAGGATTTCGCCAACGCTTATGGTGTACTAATAGCCGACGGTCCTCTTGCCGGTGTAACGGCAAGAGCGATTTTCGTTATCGACAGAAACGGCGAAATCACCTACAGGCAACTCGTACCCGAAATCACGGAAGAGCCCAACTACGAAGAGGCTCTGGAAGCTGCAAAAGAGACTGCCTCTAAATAAAACCCAAAACCTCCTATAACGATACGATGCGTCCCCTCTTTGCGGGACGGTCACACTCCAAACGATATTTGACAGATATTTTCGGCCTTGTGACGACTCAATAGAAATAGTATTTCTCTTATGATAGAATAGCATCGAATTTGACAACTATGAAAAAAGGATGGTGTATGAAGTGGATAGCAATCTCACTTTCTCTTCTTCTGTTCTGGATAAGCGGCTGTGCACCGAGAGAGAAGAGAGAGATAGGAAGATACTCTCTAAAAGATTGCAAAAGTGGAGGCAAAGAGCTAAAAGGGATACAGATAGAGAGAATCCTCGTCAGAAAAAGTGCACACAAAATGTATCTGTATCACAAAGGTAAAGTCATAGAGACCATGCCGGTATCTCTCGGCAAAAACGCTTCTAAGGGACCCAAAGTCGAAAAAGATGACTTCAAAACTCCTACCGGTGTCTATAGAATCGTCAACAAGAGATGTCATCCCATCAAATACAGAGCGCTCTATCTCTCCTATCCGAATGCCAAAGACCGTGCTAGGGCAGCAAAACTGGGAGTCAACCCGGGAAGCTATATAACCATACATGCGCAACCCTATTGGAATAGAGACGGACATGGAGACAGCTACACTCTCAGACACGACTGGACAAACGGCTGTATTGCTGTAACCAACAGGGATATGGACTATCTGTGGCAACATGTCCCCATAGGCACGGTTATCGAACTTCAGGATTGAAAGAGAGTATGAGATATACGCCCAAACAGATAGAGAAATATAGGAGGCAAAAGTATATTGCCACTATCGAAAAGATATCCAAAAATCTCTTCAGAATGTTCAGAAACAGAGATACGAATGCGGAGTCGTTCAGAAAAAAGCTCGATGAGCTTGTAGAGAAACTCGATTCTCTCGAAAAGACGAGACTCGAGAGTGGGTATCTAAACGAAAGCGAAAAGTATATAAGGAGTATATACTCCATCTGTACGGAAGAGAAATTTTGCGACTCCATACTCGATGAGATGAGAGAAGAGGAGATGAGCAAACTCAATAGATTGCAAAAGATGAAAAACAGAAACAGCTACAAAAAGGAGAAGTACATGGGAGCTCTGCGTAGGGACGGCTGGGAGTAGTTGGCTCATGCAAGGACCGAAACTTCTGGAGACGATACGCATAGAGGATGGAAAAATCCACAACCTCCCTTACCATGAGAGAAGGATGAGGAGAGCCTTGGATAGATTTTATCCGTCTTCTGATATCCCCGCACTCTCCGAAGTCCTCGAAGACTATCCTTCAAAAGGACTATACAGATGCCGTGTCATCTATGCGGAAGATATCGAAAAGATAGAGTACCTCCCATATTTCCGGCAAGAGAAAAAGCTTTTCGCAGCCGTGGAGTTCGAGGGGAACTATGAATACAAATATAGTGAGCGCAAAGAATTTGAGATATTGACGCAACTCTATCCAGATGTCGATGAACTGATACTGTGCAAAAACGGGCTTCTTACCGATACCACGACAGCCAATATAGCTCTTTTGAAAAAGGGCAAGTGGCTCACTCCCGCCTCTCCTCTGCTGGAGGGCACCACGAGAGAGAGACTCCTAGAAGAGGGCTTTTTATCCACTGCGGATCTATATATCGACGAGATAGATAGCTTCGATGGCTTCGCTCTAATGAATGCTATGATAGGATTCATACCCATAAAAGGCGTGAAGATAAGGAAAGCAAGATGAAGAAAGCTCTATTTGAAAAGAGTAGTTACAGAAAGGTGGTCAAAGAATACCTCAAAGGCACTATCTCCTTTCTTCTTGAAGAGGGGGTGGAGTTTTCCGTAGCTTCCGAAGTCGAGTATCTGAAATTCGACCCTGAACTTCCTTCCTATGTAACAGAAAGATTTGCACCTGTCTCACTTTTTGTTCTCTCTGGATATACATTCGGCAGTGCCGGAGTGGATGGAGAGAAATTTCTCTTCGAAGCGGGATTCACTGAGGAGAATATTGGTTCCGTTGTAAGTATGCCTCTTCTCTCCATCAAACAGATATTTGTCGAAGATATTCCCATAGCGATCAATATCGCCGAGCCCACACCCGAAAAAAACCCCATCGCCGACGGAACCGAAAAATCGATGAAGGCGCTCCTGAGCAATCCAGAAAATCAGAAACTTCTCAAGAGAAAGAAAAGGTGATCTTTTTTATATCAATTAACCATTTGTTTATTCTTTGTTAATGTTTTATATACATTTAAGTCGAATAGAGATAGAATTTCGCCACAAAACAGACGAGGAGTAGATTTATGATGAAAAAAGGTATTTTGCTTTCGATAGCGGCTACATCGATAATTTTCGCAGGCGGCGATATAGCTCCCGTAGAGCCTGCCACACCCGCATCTGCGGATTTCTGGGGATTGATAGGCCTCTCTTATGAGATGAACGACAACGGTCTGGCCTTCGACCTCGGTGACGAAGAGAACAACAAATTCTCCACCACGATTGTACTTGGCGTAGAAAAAGAGCTTGGAAACGGCTTCGGCTTCGGCGCGGAGGTAGCCGGATGGACGGACTTTGGTCTCGATATCGCAGATAAACCTCGTGTAAAGAAAGTGCTCACTCCCGATATGGCAAGCAGACACAAAGATCAAAGCGATGCCGAAATTTCACAGGCATATTTGACATACGGCTTTGGAAACACAGCTATAAAAGCAGGTCGTCAGGCACTTCCCAAGGCTGTCTCTCCATGGGCTTGGACAAACACATCAGCAGGTGTGAAAGATATCACCTACGATGCGATAGTAGTAGCCAATACCGACCTTGAAAATACTACGCTCATAGGTGCATGGGTGGCCAATACAGTCAATGGCAACTCCCCTACACATCTGGGTGACAACGATAGTGGCATATTCGCACTCGGATTCATCAACAAAGCTCTCGAAAATACAACACTTAGCGGAATTGCCTACTACTTCCCCGAAGCCACATACGATATTCCCGGCGTAGCCAAAATCGGACCTGCCGAGGATCTTTGGTCTGTGTGGGCTACAGCCAAAAGAAAGTTCGACGGTTTCAATGCCGGCATTCAGCTCGCCTATGTGGATGGGGATGTCGGTGGAGCGGATGCCACAATCGGTGTGGCTGCGAAAATCGGCTCAAGCTGGGGTAAGTTTAGCGGTACTCTCTATGCAGGATATATCGATGGTGATTACAGCCTAATAACTGCCGGAAGCGGTGTAGGCACCAGTGCATTCTGGACAAATGCACTGAGCGGATGTATGACTGCCGATGCCACAGGCTACAGCCAGTTCGACATCAGGACCAAGGCAGCATACAATCTGACTGTCGGTAAACTCTGGGGAGAGCTCGCCTACTTCGACTTCGACGGAAGTATCACGGGCGACAGAGAGAGCACTTTTGGCGGAAGAATCGGTTACAGCTTCTCTGTAGCCGGTATGGACACAGTCGTTCAGTATAGAGCATGGAACGAAGAATTCGTAAATCTCGCAGACCTCGACAAGCAGAGAATTCGCATAGAGACTTTCTACAAATTCTAAAATTCTCTCCTATGGACAGACTTGCGTCTGTCCCCACTATCTCCTTTACAAATGAGAGGGTTTCGCTTCTCATATCCGATAATATCGACAAATCCTTTTTTTGAAAACCGGCGAATAGCCGAAACAAAGCTGCATAACTTCCGATTAAAAGCTTTTAGGCTATAATTGACCAACTGGTCGGTCAAGGACTTTCATGAAGAGAAAACGAAATGCCAAAGAGTCGAAAGAGGCTATCATTCGCAAAGCTGTAGAGCTCTTTTCCACAAAAGGGTACGACTCTACATCTATGGATGAGCTCGCTACGGAATCGGGGTTGAGCAAGGCGATGATATTCTACTATTTCAAGAGCAAGAGGGAACTATACGAAGAGGTCCTCTGCAGAGTACTGGACGAGATATACGAAGCCGTAACGAAAAAGAGTGATACTCGACTCGATGCCCGAGAGGAGTTGAACGATTTCATATCCATATATATCGACTTCGCATATGCTCACCCCTATCTACCCTCACTGCTACTCAAAGAGCTCAGTGACAACGGCTCCATACTGCCCGAGATACTCTTTTCCAAGATGAGAAGGCTCTTTTCACATTTTTCGGAAATTCTCTCCCGCGGTGAAGCCGACGGCTTTTTCAGAGAGAGTAAGGCTATGGTCTTATATTTCATGGTAACAGGAACAATCAATCTGATGGTCACTACTTCCGAACTTCGGAAAAGAGCCTATGAAAGAGATGAAACTCTCGATACATGCAGCGAGTGCAATCGCGAAACTCTTGCTCGGGAACTTGGCGAGAAAATAGTCTCTATGCTCAGGAGTGACTCATGAAAGGAGGGAAGATAGCCTTTATACTACTCCTTCTTGTGCACTCTCTTTCGGCACTAAGCATAGGTGAACTGATGAGCGCCCTGAAAAAGAGACCCCAATACAAGCTGGACCTCATCTCCGTAGAGAAAAGCTCTCTTGAAATTCGCAAACTCGAGGACAAAAAGATGCCGAAAATCGATCTTTTTGCCTCTTACGAGCTCTTTAGCAGCCCCAATGGACTGGTTCCGGTAGCCCCAAACAAAATGACAGCTATGGTCAAGAAGCAGGATATTGCACAACCGTTTGGCAAAAGTATATCGAGAGGAGGTCTCTCTTTTAGCTGGCCTCTTTTCATCGCTTCTCTTCGAACCCTCGAAGAGAGAGCCCAAATATTACTGCTGGCCGAAAAAGAGAGAAGAAGAATGTCTTTTCTGGAGAGAGAGGCGCTTCTCCTTGGAACAGTATCGAGACTGAACTATCTAAGAGGAGTAAAAGAGGCTCTCAATGCCAAAAGGCGCTCTATCCTGAGCACAATAGATAGGATCGGAGTGGAAATCTCCAGCGGAAGAAAATCTGCCGATGCACTTCTGATACTCCGCAGCCGTATCGACGAACTCGATATCTCCATCGATGAAACGACGAGAAATATGGAATCTCTATCCGCCGAGATAGAGAAGCTTACGGGAATGAGAGTGAAGGGCTTCGTAAGACTCTCCAAAGCGGGTGATATAGACAAGAGAGAGATTTTTTCGCTCAAGGAGATAGAGAAGAGGGTCAAAGCGGCGGAAAAATCGATAGAGGCCGCCAGAGAGTCTCGCTATCCCACACTCAGCATGAAAGGAAACTACAGCCTTTCCCGTACCGATGCATACAACAATGGCAAAGCGGTAGAAGAGAGCTTCGGAAGTGTCGGTCTATATCTCTCCATGCCGATATTCGACAGCTCGATAGCCAGCTCCACAGAAGAGGCCAGGCTGGCTCTGATGAAGGAGCAAAATCGCTACCTCGAAGCTGCCAAGTCCCTGAAGGTCGAAGCCAAAAGAGTCGAACGGGAGATAGAGATACTAGAGCACTCCCTGAAGCTTGCAAGAAGAAATGTGAAACACAAAAAGAAGCTACTACAGCTTGCAAAAGCGAAACTGCAAAACGAGAGAATCAGATATGAAGAGTATCTAAGATATGAAGATTCTCTGGCTGAAGCAAGAGCGCTCTATTACAAATACAGCTCTCTATTATGGCAGAGCAGAGCCCGACTTGCCGTCATCTACGGCAACGATCTGAAAGGAATCGTAAAATGAAAAATCTATCCATTTTCCTAGCAATAACACTGCTGTTGGCTACAGCCGTCATAGCCGGCAAGAGAGCGGTCGAAAAGAAGAGGGAAGCAGAGGCCAAAACCCCGACGGCGAAACACTATCCCATAGTGGTCCGCACAATAGATGCAAAGAGAGAAAAGGTTCTACTCACTCTCCCCTTCCTAGCAGAGGTACGAAACAGTGACGATACGGTAATCGCCCCCAAGATTTCGGCTCAGATAAAATATATCGCTCCACCGGGCAGGAGAGTCAAGAGAGGAGAACTCGTACTCGAACTGGACTCTACCGGGATAGAGGCGGAGATAGCTTCGAGTGAAATAGAGCTGAAGAACCTTAGAAAGAGCCACGAAAGAAGCCTCTCTCTCTATGCGGTCAAAGGTATAAGCGTGGAAAAACTCCAGAGCGAAGAGTCGAAAATCGCACTCACACAAGCCAGACTCGCGGGATTGAAAAACAGCCTACGATACTACATGATACACTCACCGGTGGCAGGTACGGTATCCGCAGTTTTTGCATCCAAAGGAATGCTTGCGGTAGCGGGCAGAAAGGTACTAAAGATAGAGGCGGATGAAGGATTCTATCTGCTCTTGAGGCTTCCGGAGAAGATGAGAGGCTCGAAATCCATAATTTTCAGAAATAAAAAATTCTCGTTAAAAGAGCTCCACTCCACACATCAGGGACTCTATGAGTACAAAGCCGATATAGATACGAAAAATCTGGTAAGTGGAGAGAGAGTGGAGAGCTCGATAGTACTCTACGATGCCGAAGCCATGAAGCTGCCGTATGATGCCATACTAAAAAAGGAGGGCAGAAACTACATCCTTGTACCGGATGGGGAGAGAGCGATAGCCAGAGAGGTGAAAATCCTGGCCGAGGGCGAGGAGGGTGTCGCTATCGAGCCGATAGCGCCCTCTGCGAAAGTGATTGTGGCCAAGGCCGATATTCTCCTGAAACTCCTGGGTGGAGTGGCGATGAAAGTTTCGGAGAAGTAGATGTTCGATTTTTTCTACAAACGGCCATACCTGCTTTACAGCCTCATAGGCGCTCTCTTCGTCATGGGTATCATAGGATTGGCGACGATGCCCAAAAATCTCTTTCCCGATGCCAATCCTCCGAAGGTGGTGGTTATCACGAAGGTACCGGGAGCTACGGCGAAAATGGTAGCTTCGACAGTCTCCAAACCTATAGAGGAGGAGCTCTCCAGATTGGGGGAGATAGAGGATATCTCATCGACAAATGTAGCCAATCTATCCATAGTGAGTGCACAATTCGGATATAAAAAAGGTCTCGACGAAGCGGCGGTAGATGTCTCTAATGCACTCAACATAGCCAAATCGAAGATGCCTGTGGGTATCAACCCTGCCATATATACGGCAGGAGACTTCACTATGCCGGTGGAGGTGATATCGCTCTCTCCCAAAGATGGCAACATAACACTCGCACAGATCAGAAAGATTGCCGAAAGCTTCATAAAACCCCGCCTACTCTCCAGAAAGGAGATAGCCAATGTCGAAGTCTTCGGAGGATATGAGAGCTCCATAAATATCGATATAGACCCCTTCAAAGCAAAAAAGATGGGAGTGAATCTCTCGGAGATAGTCAAAATAATCAAAGCCTACAATGCGGATATCCCGGTAGGTTTCATAAAAAGTCGCAAGGGGTTCTACACTATAAGTATCTACTCACAGAAGCAAAATCCGCTGCAACTTGCCAATTTGCAAATCAAAGCCAATCTCCGGCTGGGGGATATCGCAGATATTGAGTGGGGATACCGGAAGAGAACGAGCGGATATATAGGCAACGGCAAAAGAGCCATAGCTCTGGCCATTCAAAGAGCACCCGGAGGTTCGGTACTGGCGGTAAGTGATGCCGCCAGAGAGGAGATGAAAAAACTGCGCAGAGACTATCCCGCAATAGCATTCGAAATCTCCGATACCCAAAGAGATCTTGTAGAGCAGGCCAACGACAATATGCTCGAAGCTCTTCGAGATGCGATAATATACACTCTATTGGTAATTATGATCTTTCTGGGGAACTTCAGGGCGATCATCGCGGCAGGACTCTCCATCCCCATGGTCTTCTTCTCGACCATTGCCCTCATCTGGCTTAGCGGAGGCGAGCTGAACATAGTCATCTATACCGGCATCATTCTCGCTCTTGGAATGCTTACCGACGATGCGGTCGTCGTTCTGGAAAATATAGAGAGGCATCTGAACGAAAAGGGTGAAAATCTGAGCGATGCCATACGCAAAGGCACGAAAGAGGTCATAGCACCCATATTCTCGGGTACTATCGCTACCGTAGCCATAATTTTCCCTCTCATGTTCATAGGGGGATATCCCCAGAAGATATTCCGTCCTCTTATCGAAACACTGATCATAGCTCTCTTCGTCTCCTATTTTCTATCCATAACCTTCATCCCCTCTCTTTCGGCCAAACTTTACAAAAACGGAGCCAAGAAGGGGCGGATAGAAGAGCTGTTCGAATGGCTCTACCGCAACAGTATCGGTAGGCTTGTAAAACCCTACGAAGCCATACTGCACTTCTCCAACGGGAATGGGGTCGCCAGACTCCTTCGCCGCATATTTCTGACTGTAGCCATATTCGCCTTTCTCATATTTACCCTCAGAAATGTTATGCCCACCATAGGCAGAGATGCAATGCCTCCCATGGATACGGGTATCATCAAGGCTCAGATAGCCTTTTCCGCCAACGAAACCGTAGATGGCGCCGAAAAGAGACTCGAACCGTTTCTAAAATGGCTCGATACCAGGGATTGGGTAAAGAGCAGCTCTATCGCTTTGGGCGGCGAAAAGGGTGTCCTGAGTCTGGGTAGCGGCAATCTTCCCGCGGAGGCTACGATAACGATAAATGCGGTGAACCGTTTCGATAGAAACGAAAGTGTATGGGAGCTCGAAGAGAGGATAAGGAAAGAGCTTTCCAAACTGGAGGGGATAAAGAGAAACGATGTCTTCGATTTCGGAGCTACCGCACTCTCTTCCATCAAAGCCACCGTCGATACACGCATAAGCTCCGCGACTATCGACGAACTTCCCAAAAAGGCCGAAGAGGTCAAAAAGGCCATGCTCACCGTCAAGGGATTTACCTCCGTCTCTACCAGCTGGGATAGGGATTTGAGTGAATATATCATAGATATCGACCGGGACATGGCGCTTAAATACGGTAGCGACCCATACTCCATTGCTATGCAGATACCGGTTCGGGGAGAGCTCATATCTCCTGTGACAAATCTCGAATCTATGAATACGCAATTTCTAAGACTCTATCTAAAAGAGAGATATAGCTCCAATCTCGAAACTCTTCAGCTTCTGCCGATAGATACGAAATATGGAGAGATACCTTTGGCTCAACTTGCAACTATCAGGCGAGCTTTCACCTTCGCCAAGATAGAGAGAGACAAGATGCTCTACTCCGTAGATGTAAACGCTTATCGCGCGAAGCGTCCCGTAACCCACCTGAGCAACGATACACTGGAGGCTCTAAAGGGTATCGACAGCGACGGAGTCGAGCTCGAACAGCATGGGGATATCGTACAGATTAACGACAGTTTCAGAAGAATGATCAAAGCTATAGGGCTCGGTATCGTCATACTACTCTTGAGCCTGATCTCCATCTACAGGTCCGTGACTCTGGCACTGGTGATGATAGTGGTTCTCCCCCTCTCCATGATAGGTGCGGCATGGGGTATGATGCTCTTCGACAAACCCAGCTGTATGCCGAGTCTGCTGGGGATACTACTGCTTTTTGGAATCATCATAAAAAACGCCATTTTGCTCATAGATTTCTACCAGATGCACAGAGAAGCCGGAAAGAAGCCTTTCGAAAGTGCGATAGAGAGTGTAAGAGTACGATTCCGCCCCGTTATGATGACCGCCTTCGCCACGATAGCGGGGATGCTACCCATAGCACTCGAACAGGCCGTAGGTCTCGAAAGGCTCTCCCCTCTGGCCGATGTAGCCATAGGCGGTCTGCTCCTGGGAACTCTGCTCACACTCATCTACATCCCTATGTACGCCTATATTTTCGACAGAGCTCGATAGAGTTGCGGACAAAAAGAGAACGGATGTCGAAAAACACAAAAGATACCAGACACCCACCGACACCACTATTACCATCCACCCCTCACTCCGTCTTTGGGTAAGCTACTTCTAAAACATTTTTCTATATTATCCACTACTGGTTGGATAATATGAGCAGGAGAGTGGAAGTGTCACCCTATTCGGACGGAGTATGAGATGAAATATATCCTTCGACACTACAAAGCATCGGCACTCAAAGCTTCGTTTGTCACTCTTCTCTTTCTTGTAGTGTATCTATTCTACAATAGCGAGCTCATAAGAGAGCATGTCGAGGATATAGCGTTCGACACGATAAACAAATACTTCATCAAAACCGAGCATACCGACACCAAAACACCACAAGTGATGATCTTCGCCATAGACGACCTATACATGAAAGAACAGCATCTCTATGATGAATACAATCAAAGCAATTACGGATACCTCTTCCCAAGAGATAAAATTGCCGATTTTATAGAAAGAGTCGATGAGCTCTGCTCTAATATAGAAAGAAAAAATCTACCAAAAGCGCTTTTTATAGACTACGACATGAGCTTCACCTCCCTGCCCTATGGTAAAAAATTGTCCAAAGAGGATAAAAAGCTTTTGGATCTCTTGAAAAGAGAGAGACCCTACAAGATACTCCTACCAAAAACCAGAAGATACAATTTTGTAGAACAAAGCGACGATCCAGATATACAAAATGCCATAAAAAGGGGAGATATAATATTTGTGTCAGTAGCTTTTTTGAAGAGCAGAGATGGTAGCACCAGAAGATACAACGGCTATAGGTATTTGAGAGAAGATGACAAAATCAAAAAATATATCAGCGTCGATATTGGATTGTGGCAGCTTATCAACTATGGAGCCATCGATATAAACTCCTCTGATGAGAGGTTCAAAAAGGATGACATCATAGCCAATAGAATATGGTTCAAATCATACTCGGAACGGATTGTGGATGATGGATGCAGTATGCAAAAAAGCTACTGGGAGAAATTGAGCAAATATTCCGCGAACTGTTCTTTATTCGATATAGTCGAAGAGGACTTTGCGGGAAGTGTATTGATGCTTGGGGGTACGCACAGATACAATGGCGATAGCTTCAGTGTACTGAATGTACACGAGAGTGAAACTCTTTCTGGGATAGATATGCATGCAAATGCATTGATGACCATGCTATATCTTGGGAAGGGGATGCAAAGGCTCTCATTGGGAAAAAGTCTGGCGATTGTATTTTTTTCCTTTTTTATCATATCATTGTCGATATCAGTAATTTTCTCTATACTGAGATTTCATAATGAGGAGTTTGAGTTTATGACCCAGCTTCTGCTCAACACTATCGCCTTAATCTCAATCTCCGCCTATCTTATCCACAAATACAACTTGTGGTTCAATTGGTTCATTCCTCTTATTCTCTTCGAGTTGGTAGAGATCTATGACTATGTAGAGAATTTTATTCCGCTTATAACGAAATTCATATCAAGGAGTAAAGTATGATATCAAGATGTCTTGTCGTAGCCCTTGGCGTTTGCAGTCTATATGGATACAATGCCGAAGTGAAGAGTTCGGATGTGAATATATCTATCAATGATGAAAACAGAAGCTTCAAAGCAGGGGATCGCTTCCGCCTCGATCCCGGCGATATCGTCTGTTTCGAAGGTGGCGATGGAAGGGTCGTCATCAAAGGAGAGAGATACAAAAAGCAGTTGAGCAAAAGATCTGTAGGATGTAAACATTTACCGCACGAGAGCGGTAAGCCGAGCAGATATGCCCAAGCGCTCGAGCATAGCATTCTTTCTCTTTTTGAAAAATCCAAAGAGAAGAGTGTCGATGGTGTGAGCCGCAAATCGACAGAGAGACATACGATAAAAGCCCCTATTGTCATAAATCCAGAAAACAGATATCTGCTCATCGAAAACAATCGATGGATCTTGCCCGTAACTTTGCGTATCAGCAATGAGAAAGGAGAGGTGTTGCATACGATGACAAACGAAGAGGATTTGACGACTTCGTTCGTACTGCCAAGATCTCTTTTGAAAGATGGCTATAGTATCGTCATAACGAATGGACTGGATGATGTGGTAGTGGAGTCCAAAATAGTCATAAACGAGGTGAAATGATGGATGACAAAAAGATAAATGCTTGTGCAATCGTGTTGAAAAGGATGATCGCACAAGACGGCAAAACAACACAAGAAGAGATGCAAAAATTCACAAGCTTCTTTGTCGAGAAACTTAGCTTGAATGATAGCGAGCCAAAAGAGCTTTATAAATAGACTATTTTAAGGAGTTTTTATGAAAATGAAAATATTTTTTATATTATTGATTGTGGGATTTTTGAATGCAAATAATTTCGAGGAAGCTAAAAAGATATGCGATGCAGGCGCTAATAAAGATACTCCGCAAGCTATTTTATTAATGTATTGTATTGTTACAGCAAAAGAATTATGGAATCAAAATAATTATAGAGAGGCGTTAAGCTATTATAAAAAAATCTTACCATCAGCAGAAAAACTGTTTGGCAATGAAAGTCAAGGGATTGCAAAACTTTACAACAATATAGGTGGTCTCTATAACGAAATTGGGGATTATAAAAAAGCGCTTGAGTATTATAAAAAAGCTCTAAGGATAAAAGA